>NZ_JBQKJR010000196.1:0-316 GCF_052117165.1 Agathobaculum sp. LCP25S3_E8 | reverse complement strand
ATACCACACCAAACATAACAACACCACGCTTATACGGGACTTAGCACACCCCAAAAGAACATACAGAAATCCCCCATAAGCAACAAGGTTTGCTTTATGGGGGATTTCTTGTTTTAATTGTCATTTTTGATATTATTCAACAGTCTCAATAGAATCCACAATGCTCATTCTTGCAATAGAACGCAGAGGAATTGCCGTTGCAAGTAGGCAGGCCACAATAGAAATAATCGCAGCTTCCACAATCGCCATAACCGGAACAGCGACAAGCTGTAAAGCATCGGTCTGTGCTGCTCCGACAAAGATACAGCAGACATAG
>NZ_JBQKJR010000195.1:0-324 GCF_052117165.1 Agathobaculum sp. LCP25S3_E8 | reverse complement strand
CTGTTATTTTGTAGACAAGGCATCAGCAGCTGGCGCCGCTCCCGCCTTAAATTATTTTGGCTCTATTTTGCACTGCCCGGCAGTGTTTACACAAAATTTGGGACAGACCTGATTTCTTGTTTTAATTGTCGTTTTTGATATTATTCAACAGTCTCAATAGAATCCACAATGCTCATTCTTGCAATAGAACGCAGAGGAATTGCCGTTGCAAGCAGGCAGGCCACAATAGAAATAATCGCAGCTTCCACAATCGCCATAACCGGAACAGCGACAAGCTGTAAAGCATCGGTCTGTGCTGCTCCGACAAAGATACAGCAGACATAG
>NZ_JBQKJR010000194.1:0-325 GCF_052117165.1 Agathobaculum sp. LCP25S3_E8 | reverse complement strand
TATCATCCATCAGCTCCGAAATTCCAGCAAATATGTATCCTACAAGGACTTAAAGGCGCTCATGGCAGACTTGAAGGCAGTCTACGCCGCGGTGGATGAGTCCGCGGCCCTAGACGCTCTGGATACCTTTTCCGAACATTGGGATAAGAAATACCCCAAAATCTCTCAGTCCTGGCGGGATAACTGGCCACATCTCAGCACCTATTTCAAGTACCCTGGAGTGATACAATAAAACCGCACACCCAAGGTGGTATAATGAAGAACAGAAAGGGTGTTGAAGATGGGACAGAAATACAGTGCAGAATACAAGGCAGACGTGCTGAAA
>NZ_JBQKJR010000193.1:0-329 GCF_052117165.1 Agathobaculum sp. LCP25S3_E8 | reverse complement strand
GGCAAGGATGCCGTGATCCGGCGGGAGAACAAGACCAAGCGCAGAAAAAAGAAAAACCGCCCCTGATAATTGGGACGATTAAGGAGAAAGGGCGTGTATGATGAAAAATTTGTTTGAACAGTCCCGTTCCCATTGGGTGCGGTACGATCATTACGAGCTGAAAACAGCGGAAGATGGCAAGCGGTACATCACCCCCGGCAAGAGTGCAAAGCCGGATATCTACAATCCGCTGAAAGAGGTCCCCAACATTGTGCTGGATGCGCTGAATGTGGGGATGCTGATGATGGGACGCAAGCCGGAAGCAGAAGTGGAAAAGGCGGTAATGGAGT
>NZ_JBQKJR010000192.1:0-335 GCF_052117165.1 Agathobaculum sp. LCP25S3_E8 | reverse complement strand
CGCGAACGACGGCGCGGGCATTTACGTCAAGACCCTCAACATCAACGGCGGCACCGTCACCGCCACCGGCACTGGCAGCGGCGTGGGCATCAAAGGCTCCGCGGCCAGCAGAATCACCATCACCGGCGGCAATGTTACCGCCACCGGCGGCGCCAGCAGCGCGGGCATCAGCGGCAGTGAAATCAACATCAGCGGCAGCACCGAGGTCGAAGCCACCGGCGGCGAAAACGGCGCGGGCATCGGCGGCGGTAGCGACAGCGCCGGCGGCGAGATCACCATCAGCGGCGGCACCGTCGAAGCCACCGGTGGAGACAGAGGCGCGGGCATCGGCGGCG
>NZ_JBQKJR010000191.1:0-340 GCF_052117165.1 Agathobaculum sp. LCP25S3_E8 | reverse complement strand
GAAATATGAAGCGGCCAAGGCGGACGGCAGCATCCGCACCGATCTCCCGGAAGAGGAATTGTTCACCACCATCACCCTGACCATGCTGGGCATGGCGGAACGGTACGCGCAGGGGCTCGTATGGGCAAACAACCGTACCGGCGACTATTGGAAGGAGCTGTCACACGTGAAGGACATGCTGCTGGCATGGGCCAGGGGCCCATCGAAGTGAAAAGGAATCATGAAGGGGTACCCCTTCATGATAGGATGTTCCATCCCATCAAAACTTTTGACCACACGCCAATTATGAAGGAGGAAACAGAAATGAAGAAAAAAGCAATCAGTATTCTGCTGACGCTGG
>NZ_JBQKJR010000190.1:0-352 GCF_052117165.1 Agathobaculum sp. LCP25S3_E8 | reverse complement strand
TGTGATTACAACTTCGGTTTGTTTTTAATATTATACTTCATCAGAATAAAGAATGGAAGATTTTTTCTACCTCCACAGCCTAATAGAATGCTATTTTTTATACTTATAGTCCGCTTCGACTATCGCATTGATTCAATCAATGCAAGAAAAATATTCTCAGAAGTTACTCCGGCCTCATTAAGTGCGATGACTTGCCTTGCTTCGTTCTGATCCTTAGACGAAACACGGATATATCCGTACGTTCTTTTTGACATGATAAATCCTCCGTAAAAAGCGGCCTGTTGAATCAAAAACTATTCAATAGGCTGCGGGTTGATACAATGTTCTGTGTAAGATGAGCAAAAAAGTAGTT
>NZ_JBQKJR010000189.1:0-356 GCF_052117165.1 Agathobaculum sp. LCP25S3_E8 | reverse complement strand
CTATGAAACGGTTGAGGATATCATCAAGGTGACCATCAACAAGGCCACCCCCACCGGTACGCCCGCCTACACCGCCATCACCTCCGACGGCAAGACCCTGGCGGACGCGGCACTGACCGTGGGCACCATTACTCCCGCCGGTGGCTCCATCGCGTGGGACGTTGCCGCCGACACCGCTGTGACAGCCAACACCGCCTACAACTGGACTTATACCCCCACTGACGGGGACAACTACAACAATCTGACCGGAAGCATTACGCCCTATGTGGTGTCCTACTCCGGCGGCGGTTCTTCCTCCAACACCACCACCAAAACGGAGAAGAATGAAGACGGCTCCACCACCACGACCGTGACCG
>NZ_JBQKJR010000188.1:0-358 GCF_052117165.1 Agathobaculum sp. LCP25S3_E8 | reverse complement strand
GTACATACTGAACAACTGCTAATTTTAATTCCTCACTGAACAATTCTTTTCCCATAGATTTCTGCACCCCTTTCGTTGACTTTCTTGTCCAACTTTTGGGGTGCAGTTCAGATAGTGTTTGTATTATTCGTCCTTGACAGAGATTGCATTTCTGTCAAGGACGTTTTTTTGTTTTTTTACTCCTTTGGCAGAAAGTCAAAGGAGTTTTTTTATTTGGAGGTACCTATCATGAAAATTTCACCGGACCTGGTCGTGTCAAGAATTTTTCGCACTTTAGTTCGCAGACTCTGTTATGAATGAAGTCAGCCAGCAATGGAGGCATCCTCAACGGTCGCCTCCAGATGCTTCATGTTCATGT
>NZ_JBQKJR010000187.1:0-380 GCF_052117165.1 Agathobaculum sp. LCP25S3_E8 | reverse complement strand
GGAAGATTGACCCCTTTCCTATCAATATTTGCTTCAAAGAGCCTGGTTTTTCGACCGGGTTCTTTTTTTGCCCTTGTGGACGCTGCGTGGACGCTTGCTCCTGTATCATAAGATCAACCGGATCAGAAAGCGAGGGATAGAAATCAGGTGATACCAACATGAAGATCATTGCAGTAGACCCGAACCCCGAAAAGTTGATGCGCCTGTCGGCGGAAATCAGAAAGAGTACACCGCCGGGTTCCTCCGTTGAGTGCTTCTGCGACCCGCTGTACGCTCATCAGTATTCGTTCTATCATCCCGTTGACGCGCTGTATGCCGTCGCACGGATGGGCCCCCTGACCGGGCTGGAGCTTGCGGAGAATATGCGGTCAAGGTATCCT
>NZ_JBQKJR010000186.1:0-388 GCF_052117165.1 Agathobaculum sp. LCP25S3_E8 | reverse complement strand
CAGTCTGTCGAAAAAGTCCAGCAAAAGCTGGGCTTTTTCGTTTGAGCGCGGTAAAATAGGAATAGGTGGTGAGAGCAATGCTGGAACGAGGAAAAATGGATCGGGATGTAGTAGAGATCGTTGGGATAGACAGTCTGGTACCAAAGGAGCACCTGCTGCGGAAGATAGACAAAGCGGTGGACTTTAACCGGCTGTACGAAATGGTGGAACCGCTGTACAGTGAGGACAATGGCAGACCCAGCGTAGACCCGGTGGTGCTGTTCAAAATGGTATTGATCCAGCATCTGTACGGATTGCCGTCCCTGCGGCGGACCGCGGAGGAAGTAAGCGGCAGCATATATTACCGCTGGTTTCTGGGGTACACCTTACAGGAGGAAACGCCCCATTT
>NZ_JBQKJR010000185.1:0-414 GCF_052117165.1 Agathobaculum sp. LCP25S3_E8 | reverse complement strand
TAAATTCTTTGCTGTAACGTTTCATTGCGATCCCCTCCGTCTCTGTTCGTTCAGTTTAACAGATTTTTGGGGAATTTGCGACTGCACTTACAGGGTACTACTCCAGTATATGGTGACCGCTCCATTCACCACATACCATGTATCGGCGCCGTCTGTGCCCCAAGTGGCGTCTTTGAAGTTGGGTCTGTTCTCGCTGCTCTTTGCCTCGGTGTAGCTGTCGCAAGTCTGCGCATCGCCGTTTGCGTCCAGATATGAGACGCTTCCCGCCGCCAGCGCCGCCGTGGGCAGCAGGCTCAGGCACAGGGCCAGCGTCAGCAGAATACTGATTGCTTTTTTCTTCATTTCTGTTTCCTCCTTCATAATTGGCGTGTGGTCAAAAGTTTTGATGGGATGGAACATCCTATCATGAAGGGG
>NZ_JBQKJR010000184.1:0-417 GCF_052117165.1 Agathobaculum sp. LCP25S3_E8 | reverse complement strand
GAAATGGGTTACTTCATAGTCGGCTTTCTTTTGGTCGATAACAGCAAAGCAAAGGCGGCGGCAAGGAATCGGTCTATTCCTTGCCGCCGCCTTCATCTGTTTAATTTTTAGTCTTACTGTTGCTCAAGCCCTGTTTACTTGACCATGAAGCGGTACAGGAAGGTCACGATCTGAGCCCGAGAGCACTCATTGGCAGGTCCAAAGAGCTCGCTGCCAATGCCGCTGGTGATGCCGTTCTGCGCGGCCCAAGCCACGGCATCGGCATAGTAGCTCTCAGCGGCAACATCACTGAACGCGATGTCATCGGAAGCCGTGGGAGACCCGGCCGCGCGATAGAGGAAGGTCACGCTCTGACTGCGGGTGCAGGTGGCATCGGGGCTGAACATACCATTGCCGGTCCCTCCCGTGATGCCGTTC
>NZ_JBQKJR010000183.1:0-440 GCF_052117165.1 Agathobaculum sp. LCP25S3_E8 | reverse complement strand
CTCCTTTCCATAGTTTTTTTCAAGCTGCGCTAAGGACTGGATGATGGGTACGAGCGTTAACCGGCGAGATCGTCCAGCTGAGAAAAGGGGGAGAATATCAAACGGGGGCATCGTGCCAAATTCATCGCAAAATAATACCACCCGATTTTTCAGCTTGCCGCCGTTTTCATCGGCCACAGCAAACAGTTCCCGGCTCAGGTTCTGGATCATGAGACCGGCCATAAAGTTTTTGGTCGTATCTTCTTCCGGAAGGATCAGAAAGATGGCGGACTTCTCAGAGGCGAATCGTTCAGCGTCAATGGCGCTGTCGAAGCACAGGATCTGCTCCAGCTGGAATAGTCAAGAAAACCGCACACCCAACGAATTCAATTAGGCAACCTGCGCCGGATTTTGCGCCCACCGTGCGCGCTTGCGCAGCGGAGGAAGGTTTTCCTCATTGG
>NZ_JBQKJR010000182.1:0-442 GCF_052117165.1 Agathobaculum sp. LCP25S3_E8 | reverse complement strand
CTAAAAATTAAACAGATGAAGGCGGCGGCAAGGAATAGACCGATTCCTTGCCGCCGCCTTTGCTTTGCTGTTATCGACCAAAAGAAAGCCGACTATGAAGTAACCCATTTCTCTCTCCTGAAGATCTAGCATTTCACGCAGAATTTTAATCTGGCGTCAAATTTGTACATATTCTATGGCCTCAGCAGCAGTTTTTCCGAAAAGAATTCGGAAACACCGCTGCTGACTGCGTTGGGGTACTATACAGGACTACAGCATAAGACAGCTTGTTAAAGTATGCCATTTATTGGCTGTCCTCTACTTTCTTTCACAGTAAGATTCCTCCCAACATTGTGATTACAACTTCGGTTTGTTTTTAATATTATACTTCATCAGAATAAAGAATGGAAGATTTTTTCTACCTCCACAGCCTAATAGAATGCTATTTTTTATACTTATAGTC
>NZ_JBQKJR010000181.1:0-444 GCF_052117165.1 Agathobaculum sp. LCP25S3_E8 | reverse complement strand
TTAGAGGAGTTCGCGTTTAATGCGCTCGAGGGCTTCAGGAGCCTGCTGATCCATCTTCTCCGGGAAGCCGAAGTAGGACACGCATATGATGTTGTCGCCGCCGACCTTGGGTGCGTCGGGCTTCAGCTGCTTGTTGGCAAAGTCCATCTCGCGCAGTGTCTCGAAGATACCGTCAAAATCGACCTCTCCCTCGCCCATGGCGGTGTGCTGATGGATGGTGACGTCCGCGCGGCCACGGCTGTTGAGCCAGGGCGGATTGAGGATATAGCGGCAGTCCTTGGTTTGGTTCCAGGTGTCTGCGAGCAGAACGTGAGTCAGCTCGTCGCCCGCATACTTGAGCATGTGGCGTACGTCTCCCTTGCCCTGATCGTAAAAGAAACCGTGAGAAGCAGAATAAACATAGCCGAGATTCTTGGAGCGGAAAGACTTAACGATATCACAAGT
>NZ_JBQKJR010000180.1:0-445 GCF_052117165.1 Agathobaculum sp. LCP25S3_E8 | reverse complement strand
GCCGCAGTTTTCCTGCGTTCCGCTACGCTCCACTTCGGAAAACTGCGCTGTATTACCATGCTTTTCAGATTTTGGGTGTTTCCAGACTGCACATTTCTTGACATTTCCACAACAAGTTGGCGCGCTCCTTTCCGTCTACCCACAGTTTGTGGGTGATTGAAAATTGTTCCTCTGCAAGATAATCAAAACTGCCAAAACGACGGTTTTGAGTTTCCACGAAAGCACAGATTGAGCGGCATTTAAAAAGGCTTGGGGAAACTTGGGGCTTTCTATCCGGCGATTTCTGAGACACTAGAAGGGTACGGTAAAATGCCATACCCTACAAGTGGGCACAGCATTTCCACAGCTTGTGGTCGAAAACAATTTCTTCCCGAAAGTCAAAAACCGCAAGTTTACCACAAGGCCATAAATCCAGATATCAAAAGCCACACCCGCTTGTTATGGT
>NZ_JBQKJR010000179.1:0-463 GCF_052117165.1 Agathobaculum sp. LCP25S3_E8 | reverse complement strand
TACCCAGCCTTTGAAGCTGAATATGGCGTGTTTTTTCGTTGACCAATCCTGTCTGACAGATGCTCATTTCGTGTTATTTGGCTAACACTGTTTTACGAACACCTGCCATTGGCGCAGGGTGTGTTTTTAAGGAGGAAAATCAGGATAGAAAAAAAGAAGAAAAGAAAAATTGAAAAAATACTTGACGAATTTGGGTTTATCGGATATAATATTTCTTGTCCTTTGTGAGAACAAATGAATATTTGGAGAGTTGGCTGAGTGGTCGAAGGCGCACGATTGGAAATCGTGTAGGCGTGATGAGCGTCTCCAGGGTTCAAATCCCTGACTCTCCGCCAGAAAGTACCGGAATTGATTGAAGTGACCCCCAAAAGTTAGACAATATTTGAAAGCAAAAATTGTTTAAGCAGCCGAAAGGGCTTGTTGTCTGTGAATTGCAGGCGGCAAGCCCTTTAGCTTTGCCTTG
>NZ_JBQKJR010000178.1:0-467 GCF_052117165.1 Agathobaculum sp. LCP25S3_E8 | reverse complement strand
ATGTTGAGGGTCTTGACGTAAATGCCCGCGCCGTCGTTCGCGCTGCCGGCGGTGACGGAGCCGCCGTTGATGGTGACGGTGCCGTAGGTAGCCTTGATGCCTGCTGCGTCTGTGGAGCTGGCGGCGCTGGCCTCGATCACGCCACCGTTGATGGTAAGGGAGCCGCCACTGTTGATGTATATTCCATAAGAGTAGTTTACCTCGCCGCCGCCCGTGGCGATCAGCTTGCCGGTACCAGCATTCTGCCCGTAGATGGTCAGGTTGCAATTATTTTTGCCGGCTAAAAAAGATTTGACAGTAAGTGTACATCCGTCGGTCAGGATCAGGTGCACATTGCCCTTGAGATTGAGGACGCCGTATGGAAATGTCAAGAAATGTGCAGTCTGGAAACACCCAAAATCTGAAAAGCATGGTAATACAGCGCAGTTTTCCGAAGTGGAGCGTAGCGGAACGCAGGAAAACTGCGG
>NZ_JBQKJR010000177.1:0-487 GCF_052117165.1 Agathobaculum sp. LCP25S3_E8 | reverse complement strand
TGCTGATTTTGTATTGACGGGCATTCTGGAAAGCAGCTATATCGGCTACGCATCTGGTACGGTTGAGGGGATTGTCGGTGAGGGAACCGCAGAAGAACTGTTGCCAGAAGAGTATCTGCTTTATTCCACAGATTTTAAGACTTATGACAAGCAGAATTTTCAAAGCATCATTTATGCTCTCGCAGAAGATTTGAACGTGGATGAACGGTATATCCAATATAACTGGGTTTTGCTTGACGCTATTGGTATTTCCTATGATGAAGCGGCAGACAGCGATACCGGTACGGGATTTTCATTTATGACTGCGGCGTGTATTTTGGTGGGTGTTCTGGTCTTGCTGGCGGCTGGGCTGGTAATCTACAACATTCTGAAAATTTCTATCACAAAACGCATCAAAGAATACGGAACACTTCGTGCGATTGGTGGAGAACGAGGGCAAATCTATCGTTTGGTTTCTTTGCAGCTTTTGATTCTCTGTGGAGCCGGT
>NZ_JBQKJR010000176.1:0-492 GCF_052117165.1 Agathobaculum sp. LCP25S3_E8 | reverse complement strand
TACAGAATTGTCAGGGTTTCCGTGAACAAGAATCATGGAGGCGATCTCAAACAGCACCTTACGCAAGTGAGGTGAACCGCGCTTTGAAACATGACGATTCTTTGCATCGAATGTACCGGATTGATACGGTGGTGCGTCCACACCAGCGTATGCAACCAGAGCACCTTTGTGCGAAAAACGGCGGACATCACCAACCTCAGCCATCAACTGCGGTCCTGTGATTTTTCCGACACCTTCCATCCCCATCACCAGCTCATATTCTGGCAGCAGAGAGGCCAGCCGGTTCATTTCTGTGCGGAACGCATGAAGCGAATCATATACGGTATTCAGGCTGATTGCCGCTTGCGTTATCAGCAGTTTTGTACTATCATTTTTGGGAAGCGTGGCAACGGCGTTCCTGGCTGCGGTATGGATTCGTTCGGCATCGGAAGTACTGAATCTGTAACCGGTTCTTTTGCACCATTTTTGGAAGGTGTCTGCAAAAGTATGTAG
>NZ_JBQKJR010000175.1:0-494 GCF_052117165.1 Agathobaculum sp. LCP25S3_E8 | reverse complement strand
CAGAAGTACACCACGACCAGCGGTGAGAAAGACATCGGAGCTGCGGGTATGCCTGATAAAGCCGGAGTCCTGACCTATGCCAAGGGCACCGAGACCACAACCGGCACCGTTACTGTAACCAGTTGGGATGTGGACTCCACCGGCAAGGTGACCTACACGCTGTCCGGCGGCACCGTTAACGACACTGTGACCCTGCCCATCAAGATCACCTCCACCAACTACGCGGATTCCACCGTCAATGTGGTGATCACCCTGACGGATAAGGAAACTCCCACAGCAACTGCCAATGACATCACCGTGACCTATACCGGCTCCGCTGTTCCGGACAGCGCCATTACCGGCACCGCCAGCGTGGAAGGCAGTTGGAGCTTCAAGAACGCGGTTCCCGTGAATGTTGCGGACAGCAGCGACAGCGTGACCGTGGTGTTCACCCCCGCGGACACGAACACCTATGAAACGGTTGAGGATATCATCAAGGTGACCATCAACAAGGC
>NZ_JBQKJR010000174.1:0-495 GCF_052117165.1 Agathobaculum sp. LCP25S3_E8 | reverse complement strand
GTCCATTTTTACCGAAATGTGTTCTCTGTCACACCTCGCTCAAAGGTGAAGCTGGTGGCCAAGATGCTCAAGGCGATCCACGCTCAGGAGAGCAAGAAAGCCGCCCGAGAAAAAGCTAAGGCTGTGGTAGAGGAACTGCGCTCTATGAAACTGAAGGAAGCCGCCAAGAAGGTGGAGAATGGTATTGAGGAAACGTTGACCTACTGTGATTTCCCCAGTGAACACTGGACCCGTATTCGTACCAACAACGTGATTGAGAGGCTAAACCGGGAGATCCGCCGCCGTACCCGTGTGGTGGGCAGTTTCCCGGACGGCAACTCTGCCCTTATGCTGGTCTGTGCCCGGCTGCGCCATGTAGCCGGCACCCAGTGGGGCAACAAGAAGTACATGAACATGAAGCATCTGGAGGCGACCGTTGAGGATGCCTCCATTGCTGGCTGACTTCATTCATAACAGAGTCTGCGAACTAAAGTGCGAAAAATTCTTGACACGACC
>NZ_JBQKJR010000173.1:0-512 GCF_052117165.1 Agathobaculum sp. LCP25S3_E8 | reverse complement strand
ACTGTCATGGAACATATCAGGAAAATCCGGGCGAAGCTGGCTGCTTGTACGCTTCACAGTTATATTGATACAGTTTGGGGGTGTGGTTATCGGTGGAACGTCTGAAAAATACGGAATTAAAGAAAACTTTTCTCGTCCTATCTGCTTCCTGTGTTTTGGTGGCTCTCCTGATGTTAGGCTTAGTCTTTATGATATGCAATTCAATCAGCAGCAACTTTCCCTCCGGTGGAATAGAAATTTTAGCAGACGGTTCAATCGTTAAAATGGAAACCCCCACAGAGACCCAGCAAAATATATTGTCCATACTTGGAATCATTCAAATTGTGTCCTGCATTGTTCTCCCTATGGGCGGGCTGGCTCTATCCGGCATATTATATTATCATATCAAATTGAAACAGCCGATCTCCACGCTACGGAATGGGATTTCACGGATTCGGAACCATGACCTTGACTTTTCTATGCCTGTCCATTCTGATGATGAATTGGGGCAGCTCTGCACCGCCTTTGATACT
>NZ_JBQKJR010000172.1:0-516 GCF_052117165.1 Agathobaculum sp. LCP25S3_E8 | reverse complement strand
CCTGTGGGCTGGAGGAGCAGACGATTGCGTATATGCGCAAGTATAAGTACGGCGACGAGCTGGTGACCAAGCTCGCGGCCGCAATGAAATAACGGTGTTCAATTTGGACACAGCAAAGCCCCGGCCGGATGGCCGGGGCTTTGCTATATGCTTATAATGCAAGATGAAACATATAGAAAAGTGAAATGATATGTTATAATAAATGTAACTGTAAAAAGGAAGGTCTTGCAGATGAAAAAGCAAAAGTGGGCAATATGGATTTCTATTTAGTATTTCAATTTTTGAGAAAGAAGAGAAAAGAGCTTTCAGAATAGGAACAACAAGTAAAAGCAGAAATGCAGAGAGCTCAAATAAATCAAAAACAAGAGCAGATCACTTACGAAGTATAGACAAATAAACTTTTTGGAGGCCATCCCAAACTTTGTGTAAACCTCCGATGTGGTGTAGAATAGGAGCACCACATTGGAGGATTTTTATAATGGCTAGAAAGAATCGTACCCCAGAAGAAAACGCACG
>NZ_JBQKJR010000171.1:0-553 GCF_052117165.1 Agathobaculum sp. LCP25S3_E8 | reverse complement strand
CCGGAAGCATTACGCCCTATGTGGTGTCCTACTCCGGCGGCGGTTCTTCCTCCAACACCACCACCAAAACGGAGAAGAATGAAGACGGCTCCACCACCACGACCGTGACCGACAAGACCACCGGCACCGTGACTGAGACCACCAAGAACACCGACGGCAGCACCACTGTTGTGGAAACCAAGAAGGACGGCACCGTCACCGAGACAAATAAGGCTGCCGACGGCACCACCGGAACCGTCGTTACGGATAAGAACGGCGACGTTACCGAGGTCAAGTCCAGCGTGTCCGACAAGGCCGCCACGGAAGCCGCCAAGAGCGGCGATGCCGTGACTCTGCCTGTGGAAGTCCCCACTGCCAAGAACACCGGGGACGCCCCCGCTGTGGATGTCACTGTGCCCAAGAGCGCCGGCTCCGTCAAGGTCGAGATCCCCGTCGAGACCGTTACTCCCGGCACTGTGGCCGTCATCGTCAATGCCGACGGCACCGAGGAGATCGTCAAGACATCCATTCCCACTGAAAATGGCGTGGCGCTGACACTGGCTGGCTCCGCCAC
>NZ_JBQKJR010000170.1:0-568 GCF_052117165.1 Agathobaculum sp. LCP25S3_E8 | reverse complement strand
ACTTCAAAAATTAGCAAGACAGCCCGATTTAATCCTGCTCGACATCAATATGCCGGACATAGACGGATTGACCCTTTGTCAGAAAATTCGGGAGCTTATTACTTGCCCCATTCTTTTTTTGACGGCAAGGGTCGAATCTGCCGATAAAATCATCGGCTTTCAGGCAGGTGCCGACGATTATATCATTAAGCCTTTTGATTTGGACGAATTAGGGGCGAGAGTTGCCGCACATCTGAGGAGGGAGCAGCGACACAGGAATAAAGCGACAATTCGCTTCTTTGGTGAACTGACGATTGATTATTCAGCCCGAACCGTCACAGTGGCGGGTGAACCTGTTGCTTTATCAAAAAGGGAATTTGATATTGTGGAGCTGCTTTCGCTGAATGCCGGACAGGTATTTGACCGGGAGCGTATTTATGAAACAGTGTGGGGACTTGACGGCGAGGGTAACAGTGATACTGTCATGGAACATATCAGGAAAATCCGGGCGAAGCTGGCTGCTTGTACGCTTCACAGTTATATTGATACAGTTTGGGGGTGTGGTTATCGGTGGAACGTCTGAAAAATA
>NZ_JBQKJR010000169.1:0-585 GCF_052117165.1 Agathobaculum sp. LCP25S3_E8 | reverse complement strand
TCCTCGTAATCCTTCCAGATGTGGCGCTGCACCGTTTTGACACAGTCTTTGGAACGGGTGCACAGATGGCGGGTGGGGCAGTTGGCACAGATCTTCGGGTCGCTTCGGTACTCCCGGTATCCGTCCCGGTTTGTGGTGCGGTAGGGCAGCGTCTGGTATTCTGGGCAAATCACGCAGTCATAGTACTCGTCATACACATACTTCCACCACTCGTGGCCGCCCTTCATCGTCTGGGGCCGCTTGTAGGCGGTGGAGAGCGCACGTCCATCTTCAAATACCTTTTTGCAGATATGCGGGGTCTTGTAGGCAGAATCGGCAACAATCGTCTCTACTTCCGGGAAATCTGCTGTCACACGGTCATAGACTTCATCAAAGGCCACGCTGTCATGTACATTTCCAGGGGTAATGACTGTCTCCAGAACAAATCCATGCTCGTCACAGGCTGTGTGAGCCTCATAGGCAAACTGCCGTTTGTGATCACCTTTCACGAATAACCCACTGTCCGGATCGGTCACGCTCCGCTTCACGGTGCGCAGCTTTTCCTTCTTCCGCCGGGCCAGCTTCTTCTTCGAGGTGTTGTCTCTG
>NZ_JBQKJR010000168.1:0-586 GCF_052117165.1 Agathobaculum sp. LCP25S3_E8 | reverse complement strand
GTCACATCGGTTACCCACTTTTGATTCGGTCTTTCCGCATGGAAATCTCTTGCCAGAAGATTTGGCGCAACCTTGCCGACTTCTCCACGGTAAGAACGATACTTTTTCATTCGCACCATACATTTTAGGCCTGATTCCTTCATCAGCTTTTGCACCGTCTTGTGGTTCAGACAAATGCCCCTATTGCGTAATTCCATACCAATCCGCCGATACCCGTACCGGCCTTGATTCTCCTGATAAATTGCTATGATTTCTGCCCTTTCTTTTGCGTATTTGTCCACAGCATTGGCTTTCCGGGAATGATAGTAGTATGTACTTCGGGGAATGCCGGCCAGTTTAAGTAATGCTGCCAGAGGATAATCACGCCTTAATTCTGTAACAGCAGCCACAACATCGCTTATTCGGGTTTTTCCCGCTTCTGAATTAAGGCGTTTAATTTTTTTAGGTAATCATTCTCCATTCTCAACCGGTAAATTTCTTCTGACAGCCGCTTGTTTTCCTGTTGCAGCTCCGACTGTTCCTGCTTCTTTTGTCGTTTTTCGCTACCTTTTGTCGCCTGCTTTTTCATAAGTCCCCGTGCACCTTC
>NZ_JBQKJR010000167.1:0-606 GCF_052117165.1 Agathobaculum sp. LCP25S3_E8 | reverse complement strand
AGGAGTCATTACAGCGGTTGGAATCGATGTTTCAAAATATAAAAGCACAGTGGCAGCCAGAAGACCAGGCGGTGAAGTGGCTTTACTCCCATTTGACGTCGGCCATGATGTCACCGGTATCAAGAATCTGCTTGAGAAGCTACAGGGGCTTGACGATGAAGGCAGCGAGATTCGAATTGTCATGGAGCATACAGGAATGTATTGGAGACCCGTGGCTTTGGCGCTGCAACAGGCTGGATTCTTTGTCAGTGTAGTCAACGCGATTCTGATCCACAACTTCAGCGACAATTCACTGCGCAAGGTTAAAACGGATAAAGCGGATGCGTTGAAAATCGCAAATTATGGTCTCACATTCTGGATGGATCTGAGGGAATATTCCGCAGAAGATGAAACAAGGCAAATGCTGAAGATCCAGAATCGGCTCTATGAGCGGACAACCACCACCGGTACAATGTTGAGAAACGGTTTAATTTCACTCCTGGATCAGACATTCCCCGGTGCCAATAAGTTATTTCTGAATGAAGGCAGGAACTCAAAGGGCCATGTCAAATGGGTGGATTTTGTGATCCGCTTTTGGCATAAAGAATGCGTGGCAGCTTTATCCCT
>NZ_JBQKJR010000166.1:0-627 GCF_052117165.1 Agathobaculum sp. LCP25S3_E8 | reverse complement strand
TATGGTCAAGCGCGTCAAGGCAGTCAAGCCAGAGCTTGAACGCTATGGGGGATTGGTACAGCAGATCAAGGACAAATCCAAGGAACGGAAAGCTCTGCTTGCGGAGAAAAAGGAAACGCCTTTCTATCAGATACCCAAACTACACGACCTTACCCGACGCATTACCGAGTTGACCGAGGAGTTGGAGGAGCTGAAAACCGACAAGGAAATGCTGCTTTACTCTTTGGACTGCACCGATGATGCGGGTATTTCTGCCATGAAGAAAGAAATCGCCGTATTGGAGGGTGCGTTGCAGAAGCTGTCCGAGCAGGAAGCAAAGTATTCTGCCGAGCTTGATGAAGCCTTGAAGCACTATGCCGAACTAAAAGAGAAAGCTGCCGGTATGGATGCCGCCGAGCTGATGGATGCCCGGCTTGATATTCGCAAGGAACAGGAACGCTCTGCCATTGACCGTGTGAAAGCCGCCTATGGCGAAAAATATGATTTTGCGACGATGGCTGGCTGCAAGCAGGATGTGGCGAGCCTGCTCCGTGAGGAAACGGAAATTCGCTCCGTGCGTGAGCAATTGTTGCAAAGACGGTATCAGCAGGCGCAACAGAAACAGCGCAAAAAGAAGATCAAGGAATT
>NZ_JBQKJR010000165.1:0-644 GCF_052117165.1 Agathobaculum sp. LCP25S3_E8 | reverse complement strand
AAACGCACGTCGGGAAAAAATCAGAGAACTGCTGCAGATGGCGAACATAGGCAGCATGGAGGACATCCAGAGCCTGTTCAAGGAAACCATTGCCGAGTTCATGGAAAACGGCCTGGAGGCAGAGCTGGATGATGAACTTGGCTACAGCAAGTATGACTACAAAAATAAGGACACGGACAACAGCCGCAACGGTCACAGCAGCAAAACACTGCGGACCAGCTTTGGCGATGTGGAAGTGTCCGTACCTCGTGATCGGAAAGGCGAATTTGAGCCTCAGGTGCTGAAGAAAAACCAAACCAGCATCAGTCAGGACATTGAGGAAAAGATTCTGTCCATGTACGCCAAGGGCATGACCACGAGTGATATCGAAGCGCATATCCAGGATATCTACGGCGTAGAAGTGTCCGATACGACCGTAAGCCGCATCACAGATAAGATCCTACCCATCGCAAAAGAATGGCAGCAGCGGCCTTTGGAAAGCGTCTACGCGGTAGCTTTTCTGGATGCCATCCACTACCATGTGCGCAGCGAAGGACAGATCGTCAAGAAGGCTGTTTATATTGCCATTGGTATCGATCTGGACGGCAGGAAGGACGTTCTGGGTATGTGGGTCGGTGAAAATGAGAGCGCCAAATTCTGGGCAA
>NZ_JBQKJR010000164.1:0-659 GCF_052117165.1 Agathobaculum sp. LCP25S3_E8 | reverse complement strand
TACCGAAGAACGACAACACCAAGCTGCTCATTACCACAGCCGCACAGCAGCTTCTTGCAGGAAAGACTACGTTGGCTGCTCTGCGAGCAGAGATGACACGACTCGCCTCACAGCTCCCGGAGTACGAAACCGTGCGCGCCATGTACGGCGTTGGCGAAACCACAGCTGCGCAACTCATGGCTGAGATTGGCGATGTGCGCCGTTTTCCCCGCCGCAGTTCCATTGTGGGCTTCGCTGGCGTTGACCCGGCTGTGGACCAGTCCGGCAAGCATGAGACACAAAGCACGTCGACCACAAAGCGTGGTTCGCCGCATCTTCGGAAAACGCTGTACCAGATCGTCTGCACATATCTCAGAAAAGCGCCGGCAGACGAGCCGGTGTACCAGTTTCTCGATAAGAAACGCGCTGAGGGCAAGCCATACTTTGTATACATGACCGCCGCACAGAACAAGTTCCTACGTATCTACTACGCCCGTGTGAAGGAATGCCTGGAGGCTTTTGACGCACAGCAGGGCACCTCACAAGGATAAATCAGATTGATACTTTATCCCGGCTGGCGAAGCTTTTTCTCCAGTCTGTTTTGTTATGCCCTTTTTCAGTCGCGCAAATTTTGCGGGACTTTTTTCATTTCAGCTATTGACTTTTGTTTGCAGGACTCC
>NZ_JBQKJR010000163.1:0-753 GCF_052117165.1 Agathobaculum sp. LCP25S3_E8 | reverse complement strand
GGTTGTGGAAGGAGAAGTCTTCTCCATTCATGTTTGTACTTTTTTGGCCTTTATACGCCAGAAACCCGGCTTATGCCTGACGCATAGGCCGGGTTTCTCGACAGACTGAAATCCGGCCTTTCAAGGCCGGATTTTTTATATACAGAAACTTATTAGGATGAAATCTTCTGCTTTTTTGTATTTCTGGTCAAGAGCGTCGACGCGTATCGCTGCATCAGCGACCATGCCGAGCGCTTCCTAAAGGATCACACGAATGAGCTGGTCGTGGTCGACATCAAGGACAACCAAATCGGCAGCATCGAAGAAGAATTTGCGTCGCTGGTTTCTCTGCTGCTTTCGACTGCACTGCTCAATGGCCGCCTGTCCAAGCATTTTGAAACCAACACGGGTTACGACCTGGATATGCACCTCTATTATTGCCAGTTTGATTATTGTTTTTTTTTAGCAATGCATTGGTATTTTGCCGCCTCCGGATTGCATAGTTCACGCCCTATGTACTGAGCAATTCTCACAAGATCCTGCCGAGCAGATGGCAAAACTCTACGTGGTACCGCCCTATTCCTCCTTGATAGCGTCCCTCATTGCGGCGAGAACATCCTTGGAAGAATATCGCTGTCCTGTAAGCGCCGCTTCTTGCTCTGCCTGGAGTGATACAATAAAACCGCACACCCAAGGTGGTATAATGAAGAACAGAAAGGGTGTTGAAGATGGGACAGAAATACAGTGCAGAATACAAGGCAGACGTGCTGAAAT
>NZ_JBQKJR010000162.1:0-788 GCF_052117165.1 Agathobaculum sp. LCP25S3_E8 | reverse complement strand
GCCAATGAGGAAAACCTTCCTCCGCTGCGCAAGCGCGCACGGTGGGCGCAAAATCCGGCGCAGGTTGCCTAATTGAATTCGTTGGGTGTGCGGTTTTCTTGACTATTCCATATACTACTAGCATACAAGCAAGGCCCCATAAAATATCTGGGATATAACCTGCCATAAATAAAGCTGCAACAGATGTACCACCGGATACTAATGAGAATGTAATCATTACATTACTAGGCGGGATTAACAAACCAGTTGGTGCAGTTGCAATATTTACAGCTGCTGAGAAGTTGGGATCATAGCCTTCCTCCTTTTCAATAGGACCAATAATAGAACCCATAGCAGAAGCTGCTGCTGTACCAGAACCAGAAATCGAACCAAAAAGCATATTTGCAATAACGTTTGTTTGAGCTAGTGCTCCAGGTGCACGACCTGTAATCAGCTTTGCAAGATTGATGAGACGAATGGCAATACCACCTTTATTCATCAGGTTACCTGCAAGAATGAAAAATGGAATTGCAAGCAAGCTGAAGACAGAGATACCAGAGAATACACGCTGTGCACCTGTTAAAAGTGCAACATCAAAATCCATAATAGGTAAAATAGCACAAACCGAAGAAACTGCTAAAGCTACAGCGATAGGAACGCCAGCTATAAGCATAATAACTAGAAGAACTAGTATAATTAAAAGGTCTGTCCCAAATTTTGTGTAAACACTGCCGGGCAGTGCAAAATAGAGCCAAAATAATTTAAGGCGGGAGCGGCGCCAGCTGCTGATGCCTTGTCTACAAAATAAC
>NZ_JBQKJR010000161.1:0-795 GCF_052117165.1 Agathobaculum sp. LCP25S3_E8 | reverse complement strand
TACTCCCGGCACTGTGGCCGTCATCGTCAATGCCGACGGCACCGAGGAGATCGTCAAGACATCCATTCCCACTGAAAATGGCGTGGCGCTGACACTGGCTGGCTCCGCCACCGTGAAAATCGTGGACAACGCCAAGGTGTTCGTGGACATTCATCCCGTCAACCACTGGGCAAAGGACGCCGTGGACTTCGCCTCTGCCCGGGGCATCACCGGCGGCACTTCCGACTCTAGCTTCTCTCCCAACGCTTCCTGCACCCGTGCGCAGATTGTTACCTTCCTGTGGCGGGCGGCTGGCAGCCCCGAGCCGGAAAACCTGAGCGACTTTTCCGATGTTCCCGCGGATGCCTACTATGCCAAGGCGGTGGCGTGGGCACTGGAGAACGGCATCACGGGAGGGACCGGCAATGGTATGTTCAGCCCCGATGCCACCTGCACCCGCAGTCAGAGCGTGACCTTCCTCTATCGCGCGGCCGGGTCTCCCACGGCTTCTGATGGCATCGCGTTCGGCGATGTTACCGCTGAGAGCTACTATGCCGATGCCGTGGCTTGGGCCGCGCAGAACGGCATCACCAGCGGCATTGGCAGCGGACTCTTTGGACCTGCCAATGAGTGCTCTCGGGCTCAGATCGTGACCTTCCTGTACCGCTTCATGGTCAAGTAAAAAGGGCTTGAGCAACAGTAAGGCTAAAAATTAAACAGATGAAGGCGGCGGCAAGGAATAGACCGATTCCTTGCCGCCGCCTTTGCTTTGCTGTTATCGACCAAAAGAAAGCCGACTATGAAGTAACCCATTTC
>NZ_JBQKJR010000160.1:0-829 GCF_052117165.1 Agathobaculum sp. LCP25S3_E8 | reverse complement strand
TCTCGGACATGGTTTGCTGTCTCCTTTCGAATGGTGTGTCGCGACTTCATTCTACCAAAGATCTGCAAACCATGTCTTTTTTGTTTTTGCGAAACTTATTCTACCTGACCCCGGACCTGAGTGAAGTGAAAAGAATTGCATCCACTGGGCAATATAATGTGCTGCCGGTGAGCATGGAAATCCTTTCTGATTTCACCACGCCGATCGAAACGATGAAGATACTGAAAAACGTATCCACGCATTGCTATATGCTGGAATCCGCACAGGCCAATGAGACTTGGGGACGCTATACCTTTCTTGGATTCGACCCAAAGCTAGAGATCACCTGCATAGATGGTGAAATGAAGGCCGGTAATGTTACGATCAAGACGGATAACCCGTCCAACTATCTCCGTCAGATACTTGCCGATTACAAAAGTCCCCGATTGGATGACTTTCCTTCCTTTACGGGCGGACTGGTTGGCTACTTCTCCTACGATTATCTCAAATACAGTGAGCCAACGGTGAGATGTGATGCAGAAGATACCGAAGATTTCAAAGATGTTGACTTGATGCTGTTTGACAAGGTCATCGCTTTTGACCATCTTCGGCAGAAAATCATTCTCATCGTCAATATGCCGCTTGACAATGTGGAAGTCGAATACAACAAAGCAGTCATGGAACTGAATCGACTTGTCAAGCTGCTTCGGAACGGAGAAAAGAAGAAAGAACCGAGCGGCAATGAACTGCACCCCATTTGTTAGACAGTATGATATACTGGATAACAAGTGGGGTGCTTTATTATGCCAAAAGGAATACCAAACAAACGCTACACACCAGAATTCAAGAA
>NZ_JBQKJR010000159.1:0-840 GCF_052117165.1 Agathobaculum sp. LCP25S3_E8 | reverse complement strand
CTGCCGTTGCGGGCCAGATAATAGGCGGGGCACTCCACCTTTTCCTGTGTGAGTATCTTGGCGATCTCATGGGGGCCGTGCCCCTCCACCGCAAGCCGGAAGATCCGCCGCACCACGGCAGCGGCTTCCTCGTCCACCAGCCAGTGGTCCTTGTCCTCCGGGTCTTTTTTGTAGCCATAGATGGCGTTGTTGGTGGTGGGCTTGCCCGCCTTGCCCTTGACACGGTATGCTGCCGAAACCTTTTTGGACTGGTCACGCAGATACCATTCGTTCATGATATTGAGAAAGGGAGCAAACTCGCCGCTGTCCTGTTCCTCGCTGTCAATGTTATTGGCGACAGCAACAAAATGAACCCCATTCTGCCGGAACATTACCTCGGTGTAAAAGCCGGTTTGCAGGTAGTTTCTGCCGATCCGACTTAGGTCCTTACACAGCAAGTGGGCCACCCTTCCCGCCTCAATGTCCGCCACAAGGCGCTTCCATGCGGGACGGTCAAAGTTGCCGCCGGACCACCCATCGTCTGTGTAGTGGACGATATTGGTGTAGCCCCGCTGTGCTGCATAGCTTTCGAGATAACGTTTCTGGTTCAGAATGGAGTTCGAGTCGCCCGTGAGGTCATCGTCACGGGACAGGCGCTCATAGAGCGCAGTGATTTTTTCTTCCGTCTGTCTGTTTGCCATATCAGGCGCTCCTTTCAGACGGACGGCTCATTTGTGGCAGTTCCATTATACCACATTCCGGCTGGTTTGCCAGCCCGTCATTGCGGATCAGCCGCAGAATTTTATCTTCCATCGTTTCCTCGGCGGTTTCGCTGAGGTAGACACGAACTTTATAGGTGGT
>NZ_JBQKJR010000158.1:0-842 GCF_052117165.1 Agathobaculum sp. LCP25S3_E8 | reverse complement strand
TAGTCGAACGCAAGGGCGTCTACACGGCAAAGGAGATGTGCCGTGTCCTGTGCCTGAGCGAATCCGGCTATTACCGCTGGCTGAGAAACAGGGAAAAGCGGAACAGGCGTCAGCTTCTTGCGGTCAAGATCGATGCAATTCTTGCGGAGCATCCGGATAATCGCAACTACGGCGTGGATCGCGTATGCCTCGCGCTTGAGCAGGACGGCGTCAACGTCAGCCGGAGAACGGTGTACCGCGTGATGAAAGAGAATGGCTGGCTCCATAAAAAACGCGTTCCGCACGGTATCACGAAGACCACGACAGAAGCGCAGGAGCAGGAAAACCTTTTAAAGCGGGACTTCAACGCCCGGCGCCCTTTGGAAAAATTCCTCACGGATATTACCGAGGTACAGTGCGCGGACGGCAAGCTGTATGTATCTCCGATCATGGACTGCTTCAACGGCGAGATCGTCGCGCTCGAGATGCGGGACAATATGAAGAAGGAGCTGTGCATTGACACGGTGCGGCAGCTGGGGCGGATCTATCCGAACCTAAAGGGAGCGGTGTTCCACTCAGACCGCGGGAGTCAATACACCAGCGCGGCTTTTCGCGCGGAGCTGTCTCGCCACGGCATGGTACAGAGCCTCAGCGGAACCGGACATTGCTTCGACAACGCACGGATGGAGAGCTTTTTCGCCACGCTCAAGAAAGAGAAGATCTATCAGATCGCGGCGTACAAGCTGCCGAGAGAACAAGTCAAAACGATCATTTTTCGCTATATTTTTATCTACTACAACCGCGTCAGGGTCTATACACGCAACCCGCTTGGGCTGCCGCCTGTGAAGTACCGGGAGTGGATG
>NZ_JBQKJR010000157.1:0-845 GCF_052117165.1 Agathobaculum sp. LCP25S3_E8 | reverse complement strand
AGCCAATGAGGAAAACCTTCCTCCGCTGCGCAAGCGCGCACGGTGGGCGCAAAATCCGGCGCAGGTTGCCTAATTGAACTCGTTGGGTGTGCGGTTTTCTTGACTATTCCACTTTTGCTCAACCGATACAGCCGGAGGGCTGGATAACAAGAAAAGGCGGTATGCGCCCCGTGGAGGGGTAGCGTACCGCCTTTTCTTGTGGGGGTTTCCAAAGGGGGCAAAGCCCCCATTTGGCACACGACTTTGCGAAGCAAAGTGTAGTGTGTTATACCTGCTGGCGTGGCTGACGGGGGAAACGGGGTGCGGTGCTTTTTGCGCCCCGTTTGCTCCGGCAGGAAAACAGGCTGAATTTTTGTGAATGGGAATGAACAAAAAATCGGGCTGGTTTCAGAGAACGGCGGCAGGTATATGAAAGCCCCGTCCCTCGTCCTACGCTCCGACTTGTGGACAAAATGTCCCGAAGCTGTGGCCACACTCCCGGAAAAGTAGCAGGACAGCGGGCAACCGTCAAGGCTGAAATGAACGGTTTTATACCCGGCCTTGACCGCCGCCCTCCGTCCCGCTGAACGGGCAGACAAGGCGGCCAATCCCTCAAAGTGCTTGGCCGCACTTTTTTTAATTTGGGAGCGTTCTCCCTTGCAAAATTGAAATGGGCGGGAAGCCATTTTGTGGCTTTCCCGCCTTGATTACCTTTTGCAAAGACGGGCGGGGCTGTCAACGGCGGCGCATGAAATGTGAAGTGCTCCCCAAAAGTTGGACAAAAGTTATGCGGCAAAGCCATTTTGAATTCTGTATTGGACAGGACTTAACCCATTCAATTTTTCTTTGATTCGGTTATGGTTATA
>NZ_JBQKJR010000156.1:0-864 GCF_052117165.1 Agathobaculum sp. LCP25S3_E8 | reverse complement strand
CCAATGAGGAAAACCTTCCTCCGCTGCGCAAGCGCGCACGGTGGGCGCAAAATCCGGCGCAGGTTGCCTAATTGAATTCGTTGGGTGTGCGGTTTTCTTGACTATTCCAGACTTTCTTGTCCAACTTTTGGGGTGCAGTTCACAGCGTTGGTTCATCTCGACCCTTGACATGCCGGTATGCAGCCGGTCAGTCCGGCATACGATCCGCAAAGAATACTGCCAGCTGAGCATGAATCATGCTCCAGTCCTGTCTCCGGCCAGTCCATTTCTTTGTGATATCGATCATGGCAAGATACAGCATTTTCAGCAGGCTGTCATCTGTGGGGAACACGGATTTTGCCTTGGTCACTTTCCGAAGCTGACGGTTAAAGCCCTCGATGGTATTGGTCGTATAGATCAGGCGGCGAATCTCCTGGGGGTACTTGAAATAGGTGCTGAGATGTGGCCAGTTATCCCGCCAGGACTGAGAGATTTTGGGGTATTTCTTATCCCAATGTTCGGAAAAGGTATCCAGAGCGTCCAGGGCCGCGGACTCATCCACCGCGGCGTAGACTGCCTTCAAGTCTGCCATGAGCGCCTTTAAGTCCTTGTAGGATACATATTTGCTGGAATTTCGGAGCTGATGGATGATACAGTTCTGAACCTCTGTCTTGGGGAACACCGCTTCAATCGCTGCGGAAAACCCGGTCAAATTGTCCGTGCAGGCGATGAAAATATCCGCAACACCCCGGTTTCTCAAGTTATTGAGTACCGTTGCCCAGAATTTGGCGCTCTCATTTTCACCGACCCACATACCCAGAACGTCCTTCCTGCCGTCCAGATCGATACCAATGGCAATATAAACAGCCTTCTTGACGATCTGTC
>NZ_JBQKJR010000155.1:0-868 GCF_052117165.1 Agathobaculum sp. LCP25S3_E8 | reverse complement strand
TTAGGCCATGTTTGAAAAACAAAAGTTGCACAAACGGATATGATTTAGTAAACTATTGATATGGGAACGAAACGATATGAACTCACAGAAAGTGAATGGAATCGAATCAAAGATATGCTGCCGCCAGAACATCCGAAGGAAGGGAAACGCGGACGCCCGGCAAAATGTGATAACCGCAGTGCACTGAATGGGATACTGTGGATTGCCAGAGGAGGGGCGCCGTGGAGAGAGCTTCCGGAACGATATGGCCCATGGCAGACTGTGTACAGCCGCTTTCGGAAGTGGAAGGACATGGGGATTTTTGAGGCGATCTTCAAGACTCTGTCCATAGATGCGGATTTTGAGAACATCTCAATCGACTCGACATCCTGCAAGGTACATCAAAGTGCCAATGGCGGGGAAAAAAACCGAGGATAAAGCGGTTGGCATGTCCAGAGGTGGCCGAAATACGAAGATTCATACTTTAGTGGATGGCTTAGGCAATCCACTGGCTTTCATGCTCAGTTCCGGCAACGACCATGATTCCGTCCATGCCGTTTCTTTGCTCAGCCAAGTCAACATTGAGAGAAGCAATATCCTTGGAGATAAGGCGTACGGAGCAAAGGCGATCCGAGAGTACATTGTTTCTCAGGAGGCCACCTATACAATCCCGCCAAAGAGCGATGTCAGTGATCCCTGGCCTATAGATTGGCATACCTACAGAGAGCGGCATCTGGTTGAGTGCTTTTTCCAGAAGCTCAAGTGGTTTCGCAGGATTTTCACCCGCTATGATAAGCTCGACTCCTCATTCCTTGCCTTCGTTTACATTGGCGCTATCGCCATTTTGTTGAAATGATGCAATACTCTGCAATTTTTAAAACAAGGCCTA
>NZ_JBQKJR010000154.1:0-874 GCF_052117165.1 Agathobaculum sp. LCP25S3_E8 | reverse complement strand
TAACGAAAAATTTTCCGGCAAAGGTCATGCGGCGCACATCTGTAAATCCTGTGCTTCTTTATCGCCGGAGAAACAAGCGGAGCAAATAACGGTAAACCGCTTACTGAATCTCCCTTGGCGGTTATTAAAGGAGCAGATTTCCTGGCTGAAAAAACGAATGAAAGATAAGCGCCCGGAAGTTCGTGCACTGGCAAAAGAACAATACGAGATGAGGTTTCCTCCAAAACAGTTAGAGGACACCGATGACGATTTTGATTTTCTTGATGAGAATGATTTTATAGAATAACGAAAGCGGTCTGCACCATGCAGGCCGTTTCTTTTTTGGAAAGGAGGCTCCATCTATGGCAACCACACGCATCATGCCCCTGCATATCGGCAAGGGGCGCACTGAGAGCCGAGCAATCAGCGATATTATTGATTATGTGGCAAATCCGCAAAAGACCGACAACGGAAAACTGATTACCGGCTATGGCTGTGACAGCCGGACCGCCGATGCGGAGTTTCTGTTGGCGAAGCGGCAGTATATCGCCGCCACCGGGCGGGTGCGCGGGGCGGACGATGTGATCGCTTACCATGTGCGCCAGTCCTTCAAACCCGGAGAGATCACACCGGAGGAAGCCAACCGCCTGGGCGTGGAATTTGCCAAGCGGTTCACCAAGGACAATCACGCCTTTGTGGTCTGCACTCACATAGACAAATCGCACGTTCATAATCACATCATCTGGTCGGCGGTCAATGCAGATTGTGACCGAAAATTCCGCAACTTTTGGGGCAGCACCAGAGCCGTCCGGCGCTTGAGCGATACCATCTGTATCGAGAACGGATTGTCCATTGTGGAGGACCCAAAGCCTCACGGAAAGAGTTATAACAAATG
>NZ_JBQKJR010000153.1:0-899 GCF_052117165.1 Agathobaculum sp. LCP25S3_E8 | reverse complement strand
TCGGACATGGTTTGCTGTCTCCTTTCGAATGGTGTGTCGCGACTTCATTCTACCAAAGATCTGCAAACCATGTCTTTTTTGTTTTTGCGAAACTTATTCTACCTGACCAAAGTGTGTTATAACTATAATACACTTAAACAAGGAGGGAGGCTGATTATGGTTGATTCCATTTGACAATTTCCATATGGAAGAGGGGATACCAATCTATCAGCAAATCCTTCTATATCTTAAACGCGGTATTGTTGCTGGAGATTTCCATGATGGCGATGAGCTTCCTTCACGGCGAATGTTAAGCGCACTGTTAGGAGTTAATCCAAATACCGTACAGAAGGCATATCGGCAGTTAGAAGAGGAGAATTTGATTTGTTCTCACACTGGTTCCAAAAGTTATATGGTACTTAATACAGAGAAAATTGCTCAGATTCGTGCAGAATTATTGCAAAGTGACGTAAAAAGCGTAGTGCAGTCGATGAAACAGATGGGGCTGTCCAAGGCAGAAGCACTGCGCTTAATACAAGCATATTGGGATTGAGAGAGGGGAAAGAACATGGGCAAAAAACATCTTTCTGTGCTGATGCTGTATGTGCGTAGTTCGATCATACCGCTGCTGGGCATGTTGGTGCTCATAGGGAGCATACAAACCGGACTGTTCCTGTGGAGGATGAATCGTGGCGCAAATTCTTTGGAGGCTGTGATACAGTCTGCGCATCTCAGAGCTGTGTTAATGAGCGGATTCCTTTTGCTGGCGGCCTTTTTATACCGTATAAATGGTGGAGGATACACGCTGCGAGAGGCCATCCCAAACTTTGTGTAAACCTCCGATGTGGTGTAGAATAGGAGCACCACATTGGAGGATTTTTATAATGGCTAGAAAGAATCGTACCCCAGAAGAAAACGCA
>NZ_JBQKJR010000152.1:0-955 GCF_052117165.1 Agathobaculum sp. LCP25S3_E8 | reverse complement strand
TTCGATGCAAAGAATCGTCATGTTTCAAAGCGCGGTTCACCTCACTTGCGTAAGGTGCTGTTTGAGATCGCCTCCATGATTCTTGTTCACGGAAACCCTGACAATTCTGTACCGAAATTTTTTGCATTCCTATGCCCGGCAACGAGGTGCAGTTGAAATCCGACAGAAAATGTGTGATAATATTTCTGTCTATATTTTCTGTTCAGCGTGAAAAGGAGGTGTTTACCGTGCGGGATGGGAAATACATTACGATCATGTCAGACAGAACACAGCTTGTACTGAATGCCAGCACGATTCTATATGTCCTGATGATTGATAAAACTGCCGAGATCCATGTGTCCGGCGGGAAGATATACAAAACGCGGATGAAGATCAGTGATCTGGAAGAAGCACTGGGGGACAATTTCCTCAAAGTCCACCGGGGCTGTTTGGTGTCCGCCAGAGCCATCCATGACATCACCGACCACATTGATCTCAACAACGGCGAATCCTTGATCTATACACTCCGAAAGAAAAAGCAGATCATAGCTCAGTTCCAGGCGGCTCAAAAACGTCTCATCAGCAGTTTTGCCCAAGACGAAGCCCCCTCCACTGAGGAGGAATACCAGGCCCATTACTGCGGCTTCGAGGCTATGCCCTTTGCGTTTACGGACATCGAAATGATCTTTGATGAGAAGCGCCGGGCGGTGGACTGGGTCTTCCGCTATGGAAACCCTGCTCTGGCAAAGCTGGAAGGACTGCCGCTTAAAACGCTCATCGGCAGCTCCTTCGGCAGCCTGTTTTCCAATATGGATGCCAAATGGCTGCGCCTATACGAGCGCGCCGCTCTATATGGGGAAAGACTGGAGTCCTGCAAACAAAAGTCAATAGCTGAAATGAAAAAAGTCCCGCAAAATTTGCGCGACTGAAAAAGGGCATAACAAAACAGACTGGAGAAAAAGCTTCGCCAGCCGGG
>NZ_JBQKJR010000151.1:0-1047 GCF_052117165.1 Agathobaculum sp. LCP25S3_E8 | reverse complement strand
TGAACTGCACCCCATTTGTTAGACAGTATGATATACTGGATAACAAGTGGGGTGCTTTATTATGCCAAAAGGAATACCAAACAAACGCTACACACCAGAATTCAAGAAGATGGTGATAGAAACGATGCTGGCGGAGCAGCTAAGCTACTGCGAAACTGCAAGACGATTTGAAGTCAGCTGTGACAAACGAATAAAAGACTGGGAACGCATTTATCTAACCGAGGGACCAGAAGGCTTTAAGTTGGAACGGCGTGGCCGTGGAAGTAAAGGCAGACCCCGGCAACTGCCCAAAGAGGTAGAAGAAGATCTGCTGGCTGAGGTGCAGCGGCTGCGTGCGGAGAATGAATACCTAAAAAACTTGCAAGCCTTGGTTTTGGAGAGAGAGCGACGCCAGGGGAAAAAGCCCAGGTAGTCCAAAAACTAAGGCCCAAATACGCTTTGCCTCTCCTTCTCGAAATCGCTCAATTGCCTCGTGCGACGTTTTACTACCACCTGAAACGTATGCAAAAAGCCGACAAATATGCGCAGGAAAAAGCAGAAATTTCCGCTATTTACCACGAAAACAAAGGAAGATACGGCTACCGACGTATCACAATGGTACTTCGCAGCAGAGGTTTTTTCCTGAACCACAAGACTGTCCAGCGGCTTATGAGAGAACTGGGCTTAGTCTGCCGCGTCAGAATCAAGAAATATCGATCTTACAAAGGAGAAGTGGGCAAAATTGCTCCTAATTTACTGAATCGGGAATTCCATGCTGAAAAGCCAAACCAGAAATGGGTCACCGATGTGACGGAGTTCAATCTCTTCGGCCAGAAACTGTACCTTTCTCCGATTCTGGATTTACACAATGGTTATCTGGTCAGCTATACGCTTTCTCAACGTCCTGTTTTAAGCATGGTGACAACCATGTTGGAGAAGGCTTTTGAAACCATACCGGACGGGATGGATCTGATTCTCCACTCAGACCAGGGGTGGCAATACCAGCACAAACGGTATCAGCAGATGTTAAAGCGCAAGGGCATTCGTCAAAGCATGAGCCGCAAAGGG
>NZ_JBQKJR010000150.1:0-1066 GCF_052117165.1 Agathobaculum sp. LCP25S3_E8 | reverse complement strand
GTATACAACTGGCGGAGAGCAGCGCGGCTGGACAAAGGTGAAGTCTGTGGCGTAAAGCCGGGCGAAACGCCGGGGCAGGCTGTAGAGCGTTTGACCCGCGAGATCCGTGAATTGCAGGAGGCGAACTACATTCTTCGGAAAGCACTGGGTTTTATGGCGGGTCGATAACCGGCATTCGCCCACGTCAGCTGTATGCATGGATCGAAGCCAATCATCAGGGCATCAGCATTGCGCTGTGTTGTCAGGCACTCGGCGTGCGCCGGGAAGGATATTATGATTGGAAGCGCAGACCAATGCATACAGACTGTGACGCAGAAACGGTATCGGCCCTGAAACGATTACGTCAGCAACACCCCTGCTATGGGGTGCGCAGCCTGCGGGAGGCGCTGCCGGAAACGCAACGCCCGAGTTATGGGAAATGTTATCGGCTATGCAGGGAAAACCATCTGTTAATGCGCAAAAAGCGGCCGCACAGCGTAACAAAGCGTGATTTTCGTGCTCTACAGAGCGATGATCTTGTGCAGCGGGATTTTACTGCCCCGATGCCCGGAAGCAAGTACATCAGCGATATGACACAGATCAACTGCGCAGATGGGAAGTTGTATCTTGCCGCGATCCTGGATTGCTTTGACGGTGCGGTAGTCGGTTATGCAATGCGCACGCATATGCGCGCCAGCTTGTGCTGTGATGCACTACGCGATGCGGTTTCCCGTTATGGCTATCAGCCTGGTTTGATCCTGCATTCCGACCATGGCAGCCAGTACACCAGTCAGGAATACCGTGCGCTGCTCGCCCGATATGGATCGATCCGGCAAAGCATGGGACGCACCCATTGCTGTTTTGACAATGCGCGGATGGAGAGCTTTTTCGCAACGCTCAAAAAGGAACTGGTTTACCGGCTTCATTGTGCTTCTATGCCGCGGGAGCAGGTCCGGCAAATGATCTTCCGATGGATCGAGATCTACTATAACCGCCTCCGACGCAATACAGCCAATGAGGAAAACCTTCCTCCGCTGCGCAAGCGCGCACGGTGGGCGCAAAATCCGGCGCAGGTTGCCTAATTGAA
>NZ_JBQKJR010000149.1:0-1144 GCF_052117165.1 Agathobaculum sp. LCP25S3_E8 | reverse complement strand
TGGCGAGATTCCCGCCCGCTGTATACAGGCATACCGTACTGATCTGGCCTTTTACACCAACGGGCGGAGCGTATGCCTTACAGAGCTGAAAGGATATCAGGCCGCTGTCGGTCAGCCGGTCATCCAGCCCCGCCGTCCAAACAGCCGCCTGGACAAGGTGCGCCATATGTTTCAGAAGGTAATGTAAAGATACATAATCGTCAAGACGGCAACAATCAGAAGTTATGGAGGGTAACAATGGAATATAGTAAGGAAGATTTAATGGAAGCAAAAAAGCAAATTTGGGGAGTGGGAGAGAACATGGGAACAGAGGAAAGTAAAAAAATCTGGGAGGAGAACGCACAATTTTGGGATAATGCAATGGGTGACGAATCTAATGAATTTCACAGAGAGGTAGTGCGTCCCAAAGTAACGGAACTTCTATCTCCTAATCCTGCGGATTACATTTTGGATATTGCGTGTGGCAATGGAAATTATTCTTCGTATCTTGCACAAAGAGGCGCTTCGGTTGTCGCTTTTGATTACAGCAAAAAAATGATAGAATTGGCTAAAAGACGGCAATCACAATATGCAAAACAAATTGAATTTTGTGTGGCGGATGCGACCGATAGAAAAAGTATATTAGAATTAAAAAGAAATCGAGCCTTTACGAAAGCAGTTTCTAATATGGCAATTATGGATATTACGGATATTGAACCACTTCTTATGGCTGTTTATGAACTGTTGCAGGAAAGCGGAATTTTTGTCTTTGCAACGCAACACCCTTGTTTTGTCACGTTGACTGAAAAATATATGACACCGCACAGTTACTATGATATAGCGATTGAAGGGCAACCGAAAGAGCAGATTTATTATCATCGTTCCATACAAGATATTTTTAACCTTTGTTTTAGAGCTGGATTTGTCATTGATGGATTTTATGAAGAATGTTTTAAAACCAACAAAGAAATTCCTATGGTAATGATAGTAAGGCTTAAGAAGGTAAAACGTGATAGCTTAAAATAAATTCAAGTTTGTCGGGTAAATAGCAAACCCAGCCGAGCCAGTCAACGGTCAAGATGAACGGCGCATTGAAGTGCTCCCCAAAAGTTGGACAAAAGTTATGCGGCAAAGCCATTTTGAATTCTGTATTGGACAGGACTTA
>NZ_JBQKJR010000148.1:0-1169 GCF_052117165.1 Agathobaculum sp. LCP25S3_E8 | reverse complement strand
TGATGATGAAGTCTTTCAACACTCTGTTTGCCCAAATGCGGAACATGGTCGCCTTTTTGGAGTTCACACGATACCCCACAGCGATGATGGCGTCCAGATTGTAATAGTTGGTCTGATACCGTTTCCCGTCCGCCGCAGTTGTTTCCATTTTGGAAACAACTGAATCCTCGCTCAGTTCGCCGGATTCAAAAATGTTTTTCAGATGCTTGGAAATGGCCGCTTTCTGCACCTCGAACAGTTCTGCCATTTTTGCCTGTGTCAGCCAGAGGTTTTCCTGAAAGAGCAGGATTTCCACCCGCACTTCTCCGTTTTCGGTCTTGTAAAAGAGGATTTCTCTGGTTTCATACGGGGTCAGTCCCTGTTCCTCGCTCATTCCTCGTCACCTCCATCCGTCCGGTTCTTTCCCCGGCTCTTGTAGACATTATACTGGTTCTTGCACCGTGGGCTGCAAAAGGCGGCGTTGGACCGGCTGCCCAGGAACACCTTCTGGCAGTGCTTGCACAGGCGCAGGGGCTGCTCCCCGTCCACCAGCATGAAGCTGAACATCATCTGGATACCCAGCAGCAGGGAATGGAAATCCCAGTAAATGGTAGGCTTATCCAGCAGCTCAATGTGGTAGGTGGGGGCAATCCCGCCAAATGCGGCCATAGCCTTGCGGTGCAGCCCCCGTTCGTCCTCGCCCATGAAATCATAGTCATTGTAGTAGAAAAAGGCGGTGGTTAGCGTAAAGGCCCAGTCCTTGAACTGTTGAGCAACCCACTCGTAGGGTTCCGCATATTCCCGCTGGAAGCTCATGTTTTTCGCCATCGGCTCGTCCATGAAGGTCATGGTCAGGGCAATCATCGTCCGGTCACCGGACACATTCCACGTGGATTCTATGCCTTTCTTCACCAAGTCCAGCTGGTCAAAAGGATAAAACAGGGACAGGTATTTGTCTGTCGCCATGGATTCTTCCTTAATGAAGTGGTTTTTGGGCAGGTATACCGCCTCATAGTCCATAAAGGACGGCGTGGTGGGCAGGGCGGTCATCAGCCCCAGCAGGCCGTACCGTGTGATAAACTCCATTACCGCCTTTTCCACTTCTGCTTCCGGCTTGCGTCCCATCATCAGCATCCCCACATTCAGCGCATCCAGCACAATGTTGGGGACCTCTTTCAGCGGATTGTAGA
>NZ_JBQKJR010000147.1:0-1174 GCF_052117165.1 Agathobaculum sp. LCP25S3_E8 | reverse complement strand
AGCCAATGAGGAAAACCTTCCTCCGCTGCGCAAGCGCGCACGGTGGGCGCAAAATCCGGCGCAGGTTGCCTAATTGAATTCGTTGGGTGTGCGGTTTTCTTGACTATTCCATTCCGGCTAGACCTGCGCGGTTTCCTGTCGAAGCTTCTCGCTGAAGAAAGGCAATCCATATGAACATTTTTCAATCGCTCTCAAAACTCTCTTGTAAAAAGCTGAATTAGGGTGTATATTATAAAAGGCCTGAGGCTTATACAATAAGCTGAGAGGAAGATATGACCTCTGGCTTTTATACCCGATACGGATAATGCCATTGTAGGAATCACAGCTCGATTTCCGGGGATATCCGTGATGGAATGCGCTTTTTTCCAATTGAATACTAAGGGAGCTTGTGTTACAGGCTGAGAGGAAGGTATGACCTTCGACCGAGAACCTGATTTGGATAATGCCAACGTAGGGATGCCCGATATAGCTATATTGGGAATAACAGCAGTATTTTACGGAAGCTACCAATAAAAGGTGGTTTCCGTTTTTTTATTGCATTTTGGGAGGTATGAATAATGGTAAAAATCAATGGTGGCTTTTGGATATATCCACAAAGACAATCACACAATAGCCATCCAGAATATCCCTCTGGTAAAACCTATCTCCAGTCACTCTGATATGAGCCGGAAGATTACTTTTTACCGTTGAGCTGAAAGTCGAAGTGAAAGCGTTTCTTTGGAGGGAATCCGAAAATGTGGTTAATATGTGCATTGCCACCGTAACTGACAAGTATCAAAAAGAAAAAGTATACAGCAGTGTTTGAAAGCTCACTCCAAGCATTAAAAACAACAAAGTCCGATGGTTTTATTTCATTTGCTATATGCGTCCGTCATAATGCCCAACAGGATGTACACTTTTCATCACCACCGCATTCAATTTCACAAAGGGCTATTCCTGACCGACACCGCAGAGAGAGTAAAGGATTATATTTCGGGTGCTCTTGCTTTGCAACCTCACCTTGGAAAAGGTTATGGGCCGCTGTGCCATGCTTTTGATTTGAATTTTGATTTTTCAAAATAACTTGGAGTAGTACCCTGTAAGTGCAGTCGCAAATTCCCCAAAAATCTGTTAAACTGAACGAACAGAGACGGAGGGGATCGCAATGAAACGTTACAGCAAAGAATTTAAGGAA
>NZ_JBQKJR010000145.1:0-1256 GCF_052117165.1 Agathobaculum sp. LCP25S3_E8 | reverse complement strand
CTTTTGGGGCAGCACCAGAGCCGTCCGGCGCTTGAGCGATACCATCTGTATCGAGAACGGATTGTCCATTGTGGAGGACCCAAAGCCTCACGGAAAGAGTTATAACAAATGGCTGGGCGATCAGGCCAAGCCCTCCCATCGGGAACAGTTGCGGGTGATGATTGACCGTGCGCTGGAGCAGAAACCGGCGGACTTTGATGCGCTGCTGAAACTGCTTTCCGAGATGGGATGCGAAGTATCCCGGCGCGGGAAAGTCATCCGGCTCAAAGCGCCCAGCTGGAAGAATGTAGCCCGCATGGATGACAAGCTGGGGGCCGGGTACAGTGAAGCAGAAATCCGTGCGGTGTTGGCCGGTGAAAAACAGCATACGCCCCGTAAAAATTCCACCGTGCAGCCGGAGCCGCCCAAGGTCAATCTGCTGGTGGATATTCAGGCAAAATTACAGGCTGGGAAAGGCGCTGGGTATGCGCGATGGGCCAAGGTTTTCAACCTGAAACAGATGGCGCAGACTGTAAATTTTCTTACCGAACATCGGCTGCTGGATTATGCGGAGCTGGCAGAAAAAGCGGCGGCAGCCACCGCCCACCACAACGAACTGTCGGCGCAGATCAAGGCGGCGGAGAAACGCATGGCGGAGATCGCTGTTCTGCGTACTCACATCGTAAACTATGCCAAGACCCGTGAAACCTATGTAGCCTACCGCAAGGCCGGTTATTCCCGAAAATTCCGGGAGGAACATGAGCAGGAAATCCTGCTCCATCAGGCGGCAAAAAATGCCTTTGACGAGATGGGCGTGAAGAAGCTGCCCAAGGTCAAAGACCTGCAAGCCGAGTACGCAAAGCTGCTGGAGGAAAAGAAGAAAACCTACGCCGAGTACCGGCGTTCCCGTGAGGAAATGCGGGAACTTTTGACGGCAAAGGCCAATGTGGACCGGCTACTGAAAATGGACGAGGAACAGAAAAAAGAACAGGAAAAAGACCACGGCCAGCGGTGAGCCGGTCATGGTCAAAAGCGTTCGCAGAACGCGCAGCCACAGAACGAAATTCTGTGTTCAAGGGGGCTTGGGGGCGCTGCCCCGGGCAAGCAAGCGGAGAGGAAAATCACAAAGGGATTTTCTTCTCTGCGGGCCTGTGTGTATTAACACAGGCATTGCTTGCTACAATATGTTTGACCCCAAGAACGGTGTTGCGCTGGTAATGCTGTTCAGCGGTTCAAACCTAAGCTACAATGAAGAGGTAATCGGCCTTACGGGGCAT
>NZ_JBQKJR010000144.1:0-1267 GCF_052117165.1 Agathobaculum sp. LCP25S3_E8 | reverse complement strand
CAATTATCAGGGGCGGTTTTTCTTTTTTCTGCGCTTGGTCTTGTTCTCCCGCCGGATCACGGCATCCTTGCCCTGTTTCTTTGCGATTTTCGAGTATTCCTCCAAAAACTGACGTTCCCGCAAGGTCAGGCTATGTTCCGGTTTGCCGCACAGATGGTCATACATCTGGCGCTGCAATTTTTTGTGGATGGTTTTCCGCAGCTTTCGGATGTTGCGGTCAGACTGCCCACGCACAGCGGCAAGCCGGGTAGAGCTGTATAGGCGCAAAGAGAGAAAATACAGAACTTCCTTGTGTTCCTCGCTTAGTTCCTCCACCATGCGGGAAATAAAGGGATCAGCGGTCAGGTTGTGCATCTCATAAGGGCAGTCAAACAGGATGTCCAGAAAGTTTCCGGCCATCAGCTGCCGGTATGCAGGGGTGTTCATCCATCGGGGAATGAGCTTCGGTTCCGGCACTGCCTGATATTCCAGCGGCACATCCCCACGGAGGTTTTCGTGGTCCCGTTCCCGGCGCTCCCGGTTCCGGTCCAGCTTGTTCCATTCCTCCACCACGGATCGGAAATCTTTTTCGGTGCGGGCAGCTTCCTCCAGCCGACGCATGGCCTCGGCCCGAATCTCCCGTTTCAGCCGCTTTTCGCTGACCGGGGCGGATTCTTCTTCCTCGTTTTCCAGCTCCGCTTCATAGTCGATGGGATGCTCGTCCTGCTCCAGCTCGCTTTCCAGCTCGGCCAGACGTTCTTCCGCAAGCGCCTGTTCCAGCGTTTCTTCCGCCCCTGCGCCTGTCCCATCGTCCCATCCGGTGAAGCCACCCTCGGTATCCAGAAGCCCGTCATCAGACAGATACGCCATGACCCCACCTCTTTTCAAAAAAATATTTTGCGATTTTTCAAAAATGGTTCCGTTTTGCACCCCGGATTCCTCCTATTAGTGAAAGAGTAATCTAAAAACAAGTTACTTGGGTTACATTTGCTCGTTCACGCAGGAGAAAGGGGGCACTCGCCATGTACAGGCTCAACACAAAAAATGAGTAACACAATCGCAGGTTACAAAAAACGGAACTATAACAACAGTATACACCGGATGCGCCGAAAGCGCAAGAAAGAGAGGTTCTATGGCAGATGAAAACGCCGTGTTTCTGACTCGGCACATTGGCAACACCACCTATAAAGTTCGTGTCTACCTCAGCGAAACCGCCGAGGAAACGATGGAAGATAAAATTCTGCGGCTGATCCGCAATGACGGGCTGGCAAACCAGCCGGAATGTGGT
>NZ_JBQKJR010000143.1:0-1325 GCF_052117165.1 Agathobaculum sp. LCP25S3_E8 | reverse complement strand
AGCGGCGCAAGCCGCAAAAGGCGGGTTTGGGGTGGCAACCCCAACAAGTATCTGACCGGGGGACAAATGAGCGAAAAGCGAAATTTGGTACACTGGTCGATACTTGCTCTCCGTGACTGCAAACTTTCTCTCACTTCCGTCCGCCACTTTTTTGGAAAACTGCAACCACAAAAGTTTGTTTCTCTTTTTCTGCTACTACTAATCCTGTAAAGGGCATTCCTGCCCGCTTTCGCTAAAATGACACCGGACGCAGTGGTTTCTACCCGGTGTTGGAGAAATCCTTTCTCTTTGCCCTCTACTACGGGTAAATGCTCCAAATGCCAAACACCAGGGCAGAAAAATTCCCTCCTCGCTTACTACTACAACCGGCAGGGGGCAAAATGGCCGGGAGCGGAGCCGGACAACAAAAAAAGCAGTAAATCTTTTTCAAGACTTACTGCTTTCGCTGGCCGCGTCGGTGGCGGCTGGTATTCAGTTTTTATGACTTGTCCGGTGGTTCGTCAAGCCGGAACTTGAATTGACAGTCAATTAACCGCTGCTTTACATAGTCCTCCACCTCGGCGTTGACCTGCCCGTTCACTTTTGAGAAATAGCGGATATATCCGGCGTAGTGGAGCAGGACAGCGTTCACGGCTTCTGGGTCGCCCTCACGGGCTTTGAGGATTGTTTCATAGGGGAGAAGTCTACTCATACCGGCTCACCCCCATTTCTTCGCGTAGCCGCTGCAAGGCAAGCTGGATATGCCGCCCCGCTGTGCTGCGTGACCGGCCAATACACGCGCCGATCACGCGCTGCGGCTGGCGCAGAAAGTAATAGCGCAGGATTTCTTCCCGCGTCTGCTCCGGCAAAACAGAGATCGCGTCGGCAAGGGCGGCGTTGCAGAGCAGGACGGTCTGACCGCAGACGGTAAATGGGTATTCCTCGTCCGGCTCCGACGCGGCAAACTGGACAAACTTCTCGTTCATCAGATAGTCAAGGGAAACTTGCCGTTCCCATTGCCGTTTAAGCTTCAAAATCTTGTCCAAGGCGGCACAGCGGATAACAGTCTTGCAAAAGGCGTTGTACCTGCGCTGGATATATTCTTGATAGGCTATCTGGTCGGTCATGGAAATTCCCCTTTCTGAATAATAGTGCGGGGCGGTGGCACTTCTTGCTGTCGCCCCTTGATTGCCTACCAGCAAAGGCGGGCGGGGCTGTCAACGGCTGCGCATATGTGAACTGCACCCCAAAAGTTGGACAAGAAAGTCAACGAAAGGGGTGCAGAAATCTATGGGAAAAGAATTGTTCAGTGAGGAATTAAAATTAGCAGTTGTTCAGTATGTACT
>NZ_JBQKJR010000142.1:0-1355 GCF_052117165.1 Agathobaculum sp. LCP25S3_E8 | reverse complement strand
GATAAGGTACAATAAGTTGCGCAAATTGAAAATCGCATAAAAGAAGACATAGCTTGCAGGCTCTGGTAGAATGAAGTTACCACACAAACATTCGAAAGGAGCAAGCAAACTATGTCCGAGAAAATTGTACAGCTGAATGAGGAAATTATCAAGGGGCAGCTCAAAGAATTAGTTCGAGGAAGTGTAGAAGAAACCCTGAACGAGCTGCTGGAAAAGGAGGCGGAGTCCCTGACGCAGGCCGCCCGCTATGAGCGCAGCGAGGCCCGTCAGGGCTACCGCAGCGGCCACTATGACCGGAATCTCACCACAACCTCCGGCGACGTCACGCTCCACATGCCCCGGCTCAAGGGCGTGTCCTTTGAGACTGCCATCATCGAGCGGTATCGCCGCCGGGAGAGCAGCGTGGAGGAGGCCCTCATCGAGATGTACCTGGCGGGCGTCTCCGTGCGCCGGGTGGAGGACATCACGGAGGCACTGTGGGGCAGCAAGGTCTCGCCCGCCACCATCAGCGAGCTGAACAAGAAAGCCTACGTTCACATCGAGGACTGGCGGAACCGCCCCTTGCAGGGCGGGCGCTATCCGTATGTCTATGTGGACGGCATCTACTTGCGCCGCAACTGGGGCGGAGAGTACGAAAATGTTGCTGTTTTGGTGGCAATTTCCGTGAATGAGGACGGTTTTCGTGAGGTTTTGGGAGCCGCCGAGGGCATGAAGGAGGACAAGGCCAGTTGGGTCAGCTTCTTCCAGTGGCTCCGTGGACGCGGCTTGGACGGTGTAAAGCTCATCGTCGGCGACAAGTGTATGGGGATGCTGGAGGCCGTGGGTGAGGTGTTCCCAGATGCCAAATACCAGCGCTGCACGGTGCATTTCTACCGCAACGTTTTCTCTGTTGTACCCAAATCCAAGGTTAAAATTGTGGCAAAAATGCTCAAGGCGATCCACGCCCAGGAGAGTAAGAAGGCGTCCCGCGAGAAGGCAAAGACTGTGGTCGCCGAGCTGCGCGCCATGAAACTGAAGGAGGCTGCCAAGAAGGTCGAGGACGGCATTGAGGAGACGCTGACCTACTGCGATTTTCCCAGCGAGCATTGGACGCGTATCCGCACCAACAACGTGATTGAGCGGCTGAACCGTGAGATCCGCCGCAGAACCCGCGTGGTGGGAACGTTCCCTGACGGCAACTCCGCCCTGATGCTGGTCTGCGCGAGGCTGCGCCATGTGGCAGGTACCCAGTGGGGCAACAAGAAATACATGAACATGAAGCACTTGGAGGCGGCTCTGTACGACGCCTCTATTGCCGGCTGACTTCATTCAGCCGGAGCCTGCAAATAATTTTGCGCATAAATCTTGACGGCACC
>NZ_JBQKJR010000141.1:0-1377 GCF_052117165.1 Agathobaculum sp. LCP25S3_E8 | reverse complement strand
ATTTATTATATCAGGTTGAATTCGGTTTGTCAAGAAGTTTTTTCAACTTTTTTCAAACTCTTTTCGACCCGTGCCGTTTCTTGTCGAAACAGCCTATTTAGTATATCAAACTCAGTCGTATTTGTCAAGAAGTTTTTTCAACTTTTTGTTTGCGCTTTGTTTGACTGTCTCTATTTGAGACTTGTATAGTATACCTCTCTTTTTTACTTTTGTCAACTGTTTTTTACCTGATTTTCACTTTTTGTGACTTGTGGTTCTTTTCGCTTTCTGCTATAATAAAACATTATAATGCTATTTTACAAAAAGGAGGGGTCGGCTTGCCCATTAAAATAGCCGACAGTCTGCCTGCGCGCGCGGTACTGGAAAGCGAAAACATCTTTGTTATGACCGAACACCGTGCGACTACACAGGATATTCGACCGCTGCGCATCGCATTGCTTAATCTGATGCCGTTGAAAATTGTCACGGAAACGCAAATTCTACGTTGTTTATCCAATACTCCTATTCAGATTGAGGTAGACTTGATTCAAACTAAGACCTACCACTCCAAAAACACCCCCGAGGATCATCTACTTACTTTCTACAAGACCTTTGATGATATTCGTGAGCAAAAATACGATGGTTTCATTATTACCGGCGCTCCGGTAGAAAATATGCCATTTGAGGACGTGGAATATTGGAATGAGCTGGTCGAGATTATGGATTGGAGCAAGACCCATGTCCATTCTACCCTGCACATCTGCTGGGGTGCACAGGCCGGCTTATACCATCATTATGGTATCCCGAAGTACCCCCTCCCCCACAAGATGTCCGGTATTTTTCGTCATCACATGCTTTTTCCAAAAGAACCTCTTCTGCGTGGCTTTGACGACGTTTTTTCTGCGCCGCATTCCCGTTATACCGAGGTCCGCGCCGAGGATATCCGCCGGGATGATCGACTGCGTCTGCTGGCAGAGTCTAATGAAGCCGGCGTTTATATCGTGGAAGCAATGAACGGCCGTCAGATTTTTGTGCTCGGCCACGGAGAATACGACTCCGATACGCTCAAGAAAGAATATGAGCGAGACTTGGCCAAAGGTTTAAACCCTGCTGTTCCGGCTCACTACTTCCGTAATGACGATCCGGATGCCGAGATTCTTGTCACATGGAAAGCCCATGCACACTTGTTCTACACCAACTGGGTTAACTACTACGTCTATCAAACTACACCCTATTTTCTTGATAAAATGTGAATTCATAAAAAAAGAAACGGCCCGCAGGCCGTTTCTTTCAGTCTGTCGAAAAAGTCCAGCAAAAGCTGGGCTTTTTCGTTTGAGCGCGGTAAAATAGGAATAGGTGGTGAGAGCAATGCTGGAACGAGGAAAAATGGATCGGGAT
>NZ_JBQKJR010000140.1:0-1396 GCF_052117165.1 Agathobaculum sp. LCP25S3_E8 | reverse complement strand
CAATGAGGAAAACCTTCCTCCGCTGCGCAAGCGCGCACGGTGGGCGCAAAATCCGGCGCAGGTTGCCTAATTGAATTCGTTGGGTGTGCGGTTTTCTTGACTATTCCAGTTGTACTTACTCTTGAATAAAAGAATTTCATCTCAAAACCCTCGTTTCTCTCATTTTCTAACTAGCTGTTTCGATGCTTCAAGTATCGTTTTTACCAATTCCACTTTACTGATACACCTCGTGCTTCAATAGACTATACCCAATTGAGCGTTTCATTCACATCCACATTTAAACACAAAAACCCCCTTTTGATACTGCTTTGAAACACTTATGAGACTGTAAATGACACTTCCCATTTGACTTATCCCATATTATCCGCTATGCCTGTTCCACCTCCATTGTACACATACAATCACCACACAGAATATTAACTTCTCTTGTTGCCCTTACGCTCATGCCGCATGATGGGCAAATATATTTCCGTGTACTCGACTTCTTTTTTCCGGTTGGGGCAGACGGAAATAGATTATCATCCCGGTGATGATCAATACCCAATTCCATAAGCCCATTCTCTTTCAGTACTGCAATAAACCCTGTGCTTGGTGTGGTTTTGCTGTATCCGATATATGGCGCATACTCAATAAGAAGTCCACGCTTTTCTGCTTCTGCTTTAAAAAGCTTATTGTGATATCGTCCTCCCTTTGATGTATCAGCAATACCATTTACTATGCAATAAAGATGTACCATTTCATGTTGTAAAGTAGCTAACACATTTTCGATTGGTCTATCTAAATGCTCCGCGCTAATATTGATCTCATAATAACTGGCTGCTTCATCTTTCCATACCTCCTGTGTCGTGATATAGCTATACACCTTTGGGCGTGATTGTATCGTAATCATTACTTTTGGCAGTGCACTTCCAAAATACACCCTATTCAGGATATCAAAAGCTTTCTCCAGCATAGCATTGTCTTGTGCAATCATTAGCTTATCCCCCCCTTTTATTATCCGCTTACTTATATCTATATCAAAAAGTCTTTTTTCAAGTCTGATAAACGAAAAAGAGCACTCAACATGTACAGTTGAGTGCTCTTATCACGCATTTTCTATATTTTATTTCTCTATGCCATCCTGATTCATTTCGGGCTTGTTGATCGCTTCGGACTTGCTGTTCACTTCTTTAGTGCTGCCTTTCACCGCTGAACACAGCATTTGTATTTTCCCTTTGCTATCCATTTTAATACCGTTGATTGCGCCTAACTCATATAGTGTCTTAATCTTTTCTTCAGACATCATACTGGAATAGTCAAGAAAACCGCACACCCAACGAATTCAATTAGGCAACCTGCGCCGGATTTTGCGCCCACCGTGCGCGCTTGCGCAGCGGAGGAAGGTTTTCCTCATTGG
>NZ_JBQKJR010000139.1:0-1405 GCF_052117165.1 Agathobaculum sp. LCP25S3_E8 | reverse complement strand
AGGCAAAGCTAAAGGGCTTGCCGCCTGCAATTCACAGACAACAAGCCCTTTCGGCTGCTTAAACAATTTTTGCTTTCAAATATTGTCTAACTTTTGGGGGTCACTTCATTTTCCTCCAAACTTTTATTGTGTTTCAATTAGATTGACAATCCGGGCAGAACGCCAGAGCATGCGCCCAAGATCAACACACCCACAAATGCGATCACACTTGCAATCGTCACACCGCCAGTACAAGACCAGAGAGTCTTCTTGACACCAAGATTATCCAGTTTTTCAATCAGCCAGAAGCCACCGTCCGTCGGAATCGTCAGGCCGATTGCTGCTGCACAGATTGCAAGGCCCAGCAAAACATTGCTCACGCCCATTTGTGCGGCTACCGGACCCAATACCGTTGCAGCTGTCAGCATACCGACCGTTGCAGAACCAAGAGCTGCGCGAAGGAGCAGGCAAAGGATGAAGGCCAGCACCAGAACCGAAATATGCGCAGCAGAGAGAATGGACACCAGATTGTCACCGATCCCGCTTGCCTGAATGATACCGCCAAACGCGCCGCCAGAGCCCAGAATCAGGAACATTTCGCCCTGCTGATTAAAGGTTGTGGAAATGACTTTGGCATACGGAATCGAAATATATTTTCTCAGCACAACCATCGCAACCAGTACACTGATACCCAGCGACATCATACCAGATCCGCCGGTGAAAAAGCCGCAAACCGCAACAACAGACGCATTGCTCGGAAGGATCATCGGAACAATCGTGCAAATAATAATAATGACAATCGGAAGCAGAATCAGGCCTACAGACAACGCAGTAGAGGGCAAAGCACCCTGATTGTCTTCGTTTTCTGCGGAAAACTCCTCTACTTCGGTCGGCTCCTCATAGGGGAATTTCTTTCCGAGGTATTCACCATACAGCCAGCCGCCGATCAACGATGCTGGAATACTGATGATGACCGCATAGAAAATAAACCAGCCGACATTTGCGCCAAGCGTTGCAGAGACTGCCAGCGGACCCGGCGTCGGAATGACCAGGCAGTGCGTTACTGTTAAGCCAACCGCCAAAGCCGTGATGTACACAATCGGATTTTTCTTGGTATCTTTCGCAAGCCGTTTGCACAGCGGATTCAAAATGATGTAGGCAGAACCCATATATACCGGAATGGAGATGATATAGCCGATAATGTTCATGGCCAGCGAGGCTTTTTTCTTGCCCGCCACTGCCAACACGCCATTTGCCAACTGCTTTGTGACGCCTGCTTCATTCAGCAAACTGCCGAGCAGTGCGCCAAGTCCGATTGGAATAGTCAAGAAAACCGCACACCCAACGAATTCAATTAGGCAACCTGCGCCGGATTTTGCGCCCACCGTGCGCGCTTGCGCAGCGGAGGAAGGTTTTCCTCATTGGC
>NZ_JBQKJR010000138.1:0-1405 GCF_052117165.1 Agathobaculum sp. LCP25S3_E8 | reverse complement strand
CTTCCTTAAATTCTTTGCTGTAACGTTTCATTGCGATCCCCTCCGTCTCTGTTCGTTCAGTTTAACAGATTTTTGGGGAATTTGCGACTGCACTTACAGGGTACTACTCCAAAGTATACTAAACCGCACCGCAAAAAGCAAGGGATTTCGACGAAACAGACCCCATTTTGCGGAAAATATTTTACTTTTCTGCCTGTTTCCTCGCCACCACCACAAATCGGCCGTTGCCAGTGTGATAGCTGCACGTCACCAGAGTAAGGAGTTGGTCGCCGTACTCTGCACAAATGCCTGTATCGTACAGCGATTGATTCCGCACCTGTTCTACATAATCGGCAAACACGCTTTCCGAGGTCAATTCGCCATACTGATAAAAGCGGAAAACATTTTCCTCTCCCCGCTGATACACCTTTGAATAGAACGCCGCCATAACCTGATACTCCTTCGCGCCGTTCAGCGTATCAAGCTGAATGGTAGGGTGCTGCTCCCAATATTCCGGTTCGGCATAGAATAGCAGCGCTGCGAACATCGACCCATTTTTCATGTTATGTCCATAGATCAGGTAATTGCCGCAGCCTTCATAGCAGTTGCCCGCGAGAAAGGGAACGCCGCTTTCAGCGCGTTCCCTTTCAAAATTCCGGCGCAGATAATATTCCGGCTCCTCCGGCGTGTGCATGACCGGATAACTCAATTCCGTCCCGTCAATGGAGAGCCATCCGAAAAAATCCGGGTTCTGCTCCTTTATGGCCGCATACGGGGACGGGGCTTCGTCAAGCTGCGGGCTTTCCTGATCAGCCGCCGTTTCCTCCCGGACGGGCTTTTCAACCCGCACAGCTTCCGCCAGTTCTTGAAACGCGGCTTCCTCCGCGTCTCCCTCGGCGGTGATGTGCCGCACCATAGCGGACGACAGGAGCAGGGCGGAGCCAAAAAGCAGAAGAAAGAAAATTGACAAGCCGCCCGGCCTTTTCACAAGTCCACCCCCTCTGCGGCACAGTCACCGCCAATCTGAATTTCTACGCTTACTCACAAACTTTACTTGCGTTTTATGTCGGTTTTCCGTTTGATGGCCGCCAGCGTAAGGAACAGCCCCGCGCACGAAACCAAAAGAGCCGCTGTCCAGAATGACAGCCCTGTACGGTCGCCCGTCTGCGGAACATTCGGGTCGAGATTTTCATATTCCGAACGGCTTTCCTGTCCCGAAGCAGTGGGGTTCGGCGTCTCTACGGCAGGAGGTTCCGTCTGATCTGGGGCAGGCCTTTCCGGCTCACTCGGCTCTGGTGTGTCCGGCTGATCTGGTTTGTCCTGTGTAGGCTCGTTTGGTTTATTCGCGCCAGACGTTCCCGGCTTATTCGTGTCAGGTTTATTTGGTTTATTTGTGTCGGGCTGATCTGGCTTATCCGGTGTAGGG
>NZ_JBQKJR010000137.1:0-1523 GCF_052117165.1 Agathobaculum sp. LCP25S3_E8 | reverse complement strand
AGGCAGGCCACAATAGAAATAATCGCAGCTTCCACAATCGCCATAACCGGAACAGCGACAAGCTGTAAAGCATCGGTCTGTGCTGCTCCGACAAAGATACAGCAGACATAGCCAAACACTGCTCCAATCACTGACGCAATGATACCGTAATAAGCGCCCTCCCACAGAAATGTTTTATAAAGGCTTGCGGCACTCATTCCAATAGCCCGCTGCATCCCGATTTCACCAACACGAGTATGAATATTGCTGTAAACGGTATTGATGATGTTCAGGATGCCAATGATACCGATAAAGATGATAAGCACCCAGCACAGCATTTTGATCTGTTCAAAGCTTTCTATCATCTCATTGCTGCTTTGGAGATAGGAAAGCCAATGTGTTCCTGGATAATTGCTGCACCAGCTATCCAACCAGCTTTCAAAGGTATCTGTATCGGCGTTATCCTGTAATGTAGGATAGACTTCTGAATAACTGTCGTTTCCGAGCAGTGAACAGTATATTTCGTCATTCACGATGAGTTGAACACCATTCGTAAAGCCATCATTATTGATTGTGATTGCTGTATCGATCAATCCTAATACAGGAAGTGTTCTGTCTCCCAGTTGAATGGTATCACCTACGGTAAGATCAGTCTGCTGAACAGTTGTATCTCCATAAGAAAAGGCAATGGGATTTTTTACAAGGCAGCCTGTTCCATCTTTCAAAGCCTGTTTATCCTGAGCAGACAAGTTAGGAGCATAGATTTGTAATTGTGCTTCATCCACATTTACAAGCTGCAAGGTTTCATGGCTCTGTACGGAAAGATCAGTTTCAAAGGGCAGTATATCACCGGCACCTGGCATAAATACAGAAAGCCGTGTAGTGGAAACACTTTCTACTGCGTCATTTTCCGCTAATGTTTTTACGGCTTCTGATGGGATGCCAACGGTTTCATTTGTAACTGCATAGTCGCTGAAATACATGTCCTGAACGGAACTGCTGGCATCAAGCAGCCCTGTAAAGCTCTGCAAGGCAACAAATACGGTAATACTCATAACCAAAGACAGAATGGTAACTGCTGTTCTTCCACGCCCTCGTTTTAGGTTGAGCCTTGCATAATAGGCTTCAAAATTACGGATGTTGCGGTTCCTTTTTATCCTGCGTTTGATTTTCACAGTCTGCCCCGACATAGCAACAGTAGGAGATACATGGGATGCGTACCGGGCAGCAGGAAAGGCAGCCAGCAGAGCAAACAGAAGTATGACTGCGATACTGGCAAAGAGCATCGGTAGTTTTACCGTACTGGCGGTGTTGATTGCAGAGTTCAATTCGGAAGTGCTGTTTGCCATGAACAGATCGGGATTGAGAAGCCCCGTAGCCGCAATCAATACACCTTTTGCCGACAATATACCGAGCAGCAATCCGATAGGAATACCGGCTCCACAGAGAATCAAAAGCTGCAAAGAAACCAAACGATAGATTTGCCCTCGTTCTCCACCAATCGCACGAAGTGTTCCGTATTCTTTGATGCGTTTTGTGATAGA
>NZ_JBQKJR010000136.1:0-1533 GCF_052117165.1 Agathobaculum sp. LCP25S3_E8 | reverse complement strand
ACCACATTCCGGCTGGTTTGCCAGCCCGTCATTGCGGATCAGCCGCAGAATTTTATCTTCCATCGTTTCCTCGGCGGTTTCGCTGAGGTAGACACGAACTTTATAGGTGGTCTTGCCAATGTGCCGAGTCAGAAACACGGCGTTTTCATCTGCCATAGAACCTCTCTTTCTTGCGCTTTCAGCGCATCCGGTGTATACTGTTGTTATAGTTCCGTTATTTGTAACCTGTGATTGTGTTACTTCTTTTTTGTGTCAAGCCTGAACATGGCGAAAGCCCCCTTTCTCCTGCGTGAACGAGCTGATGTAACCCAAGTAACTTGTTTTTAGATTACTCTTTCACTAATAGGAGAAATCCGGGGTGCAAAACGGAACCATTTTTGAAAAATTGCAAAATATTTTTTTGAAAAGAGGTGGGGTCATGGCGTATCTGTCTGATGACGAGCTTCTGGATACCGAGGGTGGCTTCACCGTATGGGACGATGGGACGGGCACTGGTGCGGCGGAGGAAACGCTGGAACAGGCGCTTGTGGAAGAACGTCTGGCCGAACTGGAAAATGAGCTGGAGCAGGACGAGCATCCTATCGACTATGAAGCGGAACTGGAGAACGAGGAAGAAGAAGCCGCCCCGGTCAGCGAAAAGCGCCTAAAGCGGGAAATCCGGGCGGAAGCGGTTCGGCGGTTGGAGGAAGCAGCCCGCACCGAGGAGGATTTCCGAGTTGTCGTAGGAGAATGGGACAAGCTGGATCAGAACCGGGAACGCCGGGAACGGGACCATGAAAACCTTCGTGGTGATGTGCCGCTGGAATATCAGGCGGTGCCGGAACCGAAGCTCATTCCCCGATGGATGAACAACCCCGCATACCGGCAGCTGATGGCCGGGAACTTTCTGGACATCCTGTTTGACTGCCCCTATGAGATGCAGAATCTGACCGCCGACGCCTTTATTTCCCGCATGGTGGAGGAACTGAGTGAGGAACACAAGGAAGTCCTTTATTTTCTCTCTTTGCGGCTGTACAGCACCACCAGGCTTGCCGCTGTGCGTGGGCAGTCTGACCGCAATATCCGCAAGCTGCGAAAGACCATCCACAAGAAATTGCAGCGCCAGATGTATGACCATCTGTGCGGCAAACAGGAGCATGGCGGCAGCCTGACCTTGCGGGAACGCCAGTTTTTGGAGGAATACTCGAAAATCGCAAAGAAACAGGGCAAGGATGCCGTGATCCGGCGGGAGAACAAGACCAAGCGCAGAAAAAAGAAAAACCGCCCCTGATAATTGGGACGATTAAGGAGAAAGGGCGTGTATGATGAAAAATTTATTTGAACAATCCCGTTCCCATTGGGTGCGGTACGATCATTATGAGCTGAAAACAGCGGAAGATGGCAAGCGGTATATCACCCCCAGCAAGAGCGCAAAGCCGGACGTCTACAATCCGCTGAAAGAGGTCCCCAACATTGTGCTGGATGCGCTGAATGTGGGGATGCTGATGATGGGACGCAAGCCGGAAGCAGAAGTGGAAAAGGCGGTAATGGAGT
>NZ_JBQKJR010000135.1:0-1548 GCF_052117165.1 Agathobaculum sp. LCP25S3_E8 | reverse complement strand
GCCGCAGTTTTCCTGCGTTCCGCTACGCTCCACTTCGGAAAACTGCGCTGTATTACCATGCTTTTCAGATTTTGGGTGTTTCCAGACTGCACATTTCTTGACATTTCCAAGATATAAGGGGCGGTTTTGTCAAAGTTCGGTATCATTTCGGGGCGGGTTTCAGCGGTCAGTTTCCCATGCGAAAGGGGTCGGTGAAATGGCGTACCCTTTCCCCGGTAGCGGTGGAACAAAACGGAACACCCTTACCGCTCCCAATCCCGGCGCACCTCTTTTGTCCGTTCCTGCCGGAGCATGGCGGCAAGGTTGGACTGGACTTTCAGCAGTTCGCCCACTTTGGCTTTCTGTTCCCGATACTCGGCGTAAAGCCCGTTTTTTTCGGAAATCAGGGTTTCATTTTCCGCTTGCAGCTTGGAAACGGCGGGCAGCTTCTTCAAGCCCTGTTCCCGGAAATACCGCACCGCCGCTTCGTACAGCGTCAAGTCGGAACGGTGCTGCTCCCGGTACTGTTCCGGCTTTTTGGCGTTTTTCAGCCCCTCATGGGCGGGCCTGGTCTTGCGGTAAACGGAGATCTGCCGCATGAGTTCCTTGTTGGCGGTGATTTTCGTTTCCAGTCCTTTCAGCCTTTCCCCGGCGGTATGCTGCCCGGAAATGGCGGCTTCAAGGGCTACGTCCACTTCTTCGGGGCTGGCAAAGCCATGCTCGGAAAGGAAAGTCATGGTCTTTGCCATCTGTTTGAGGTTAAAGATTTTCGCCCAACGCTCATAGCCGATACCTTTTCCCTCGGCTCGCTTGGCGGCTATATCCACAAGCCGCTGCGGGCTGTCGGGGTTCGGGGCGGTTTTTGCGGTTTCTGTCCGCTGTATGCCCCCGGACACCTGCGACTGGTGCTCCTGCCTGTCCTGCGCCTTTGCGGCCGCTCTATGGGCGTTCTGCTCCAAAACGGCAAGGACGGCGGCTTTGTCAAAATCCGTCCCCAGCTTCCGGGCGGTGATGGGCTTCGTCCTGTCCGGCGTGAGGTAACTAAGCCGCCCCCGGCTCTCCTTGACGGTCACGCCCTCCCGCAATAGGAGAGAGGAAAACTCGTCAAAGCTGGCGGCGGTGGAAAGGGCTTGGCGTATGGTCTGCCGCAAACGGTCTTTGTCGGTTTCAAACTTAGTTGTCCTCGGCGTGATACCCCCGGCAAGCATAGCAGTGTTTTCCTTATCCAGCTTGGCTTGCCCCTTGCGCTTCGCCCAGTATTCACGCTCGGTCACTTTGTTTCGGCTGCCGTTCAAGAGGTCGATTTGGTAAAGCCCCTCCCGGTGGCACATCTGTTCAACGAATGGTATCTGCGTGACCAGTCCAAAAAGGTTTCGGCAGCATACCGTGTTAAGGGGAAGGCAGGCAAGCCCACCACCAACAACGCCATCTATGGCTACAAAAAAGACCCGGAGGATAATGCTGATTTTCAGTTATCAACTTCGCCACATCGGTGTTGGCAAGTACAATATGGTCAAGCGCGTCAAGGCAGTCAAGCCAGAGCTTGAACGCTATGGGGGATTGGTACAG
>NZ_JBQKJR010000134.1:0-1700 GCF_052117165.1 Agathobaculum sp. LCP25S3_E8 | reverse complement strand
GCATTTCCACAGCTTGTGGTCGAAAACAATTTCTTCCCGAAAGTCAAAAACCGCAAGTTTACCACAAGGCCATAAATCCAGATATCAAAAGCCACACCCGCTTGTTATGGTGTGGCTTTGGTGGTAGGATAGCAGCCGACCGGGAGTGCAACCCGCTCGAGACGGGGTCAGTGTGGTTCTGTTTGCTGTTGTTTTTTCCCAATCAGTTCATGAAGGAAACGCCACGCTGCGCGGATGCTGTCTTCCGGGAGTTTTGCCGTATATAGGGCGATTCCGTGTAAGTAATCCTGCTCTGCAATGCCAAGAGAAGACAGAAGCTGTGCATATTCAAGCACCATGCGGACAACGGTCATGTTTTGCTTATCTAAAATGCCCTTTATGGCTTGCACATCCTGCTTTTTGCGCTGCTTGCCCATGGCGGCATACAAACGTTTTTCACTTTGCGTCTGTACAGTTTTGGAAGCTTGCTTTTCGCTGCGCTGCGTTGGTTTAGAAGACATTCGTACAACCGTATCACTCATTGATCAGAATCCTCCTAGATGTTGGTCATCGCTGCATATTCTTGTAGAATATCATGCGTGATAATTGAGATTGCAAAAAAATTCGCTTCCAATTCTGCATAATTGGGGTATGAATCTTTTTCTTTGGAACGATAATCCAAGTGCCCAAGCAAAATGTGACCGAGTTCGTGGGCGGCCGTGAAACGAATTTCCAAATCTGAGCGATCGCTATCGAACAAAATAACAGGGGTGCCGTCTGATGCCCTGAAAGAAATCCCCGGATTCTTAGTTTCATAGGGGTCGTAGTCAATCTCTTTAAGAAGTTTTTTAGCGGATTTATATGAACACACACGCACGCCATAATCCATACAGATTTTATTTAGGTCGATTTTTCTCCTGATAGAATTACCCTTATTTTTCTGTGGATAGGCATCCGTCTGTATAATGGGCTTTCCCATGTAGTTTTACTCCTTGCAATCGGCGGGCGGCTGCGGTATAATACAGGCAACCGCCCATGGTGGTTGTTTTTACGGGCTCTCTTCTGTTATTGCTTCCCGGCGGACAGAAGAGGGCTTTTCTCATGCCAAGACAAAACGCTTTGTCTCAGCCGAGCGGGTGAAGCGGCCGTACAGATCAGGCATAGCGACCTTGAATGCCTTGCTGTCAAATCGGGCAGACTGCACAGGCTTCCATGTGGCCTTCCAATCGTCACCGGCCAGCGTGTCCACACCTTGAGCGGTCATTTCCTGTTTGATCGCGTCGGTGATGGTCTCGATCTCGGTGGCGATCTCCTCGGCCATGCGGCGCAGCTCGCGTAGTTCCTTGACCTTGCTGTTTAACTCGGTTCTGTCCATCGTGAATATCCTCCTTTGGCTTTCGCCCCAGAATTGGCGCTGTGCGCGTTTTGAGGGCTTCGGCATGTTTCTTTACGTCCGCGCCTTGAAAATGGCATACAGCGCATTCTCGCGCCCGCTTGCGTCATCTTCGTGTCTATTGCCATCCTCGGCTCACAGGTATATGGTCGCGGGCTTCAAGGGTTTTCGTTCCCTTTGGGCGGTAGTCCGTTTCGGTGGACTGTTCCGGCGGTCATTATCGAAGCAAACCGCGTGCGGCAAGTAGTGGGCTGCTTGCAACCAGTCAGCGGGATTTGCGCCAGCCGCCCGCTTGCGTGTCTATTGCTCTCGCTCACAGGTACGCGGT
>NZ_JBQKJR010000133.1:0-1717 GCF_052117165.1 Agathobaculum sp. LCP25S3_E8 | reverse complement strand
TCCTTAAATTCTTTGCTGTAACGTTTCATTGCGATCCCCTCCGTCTCTGTTCGTTCAGTTTAACAGATTTTTGGGGAATTTGCGACTGCACTTACAGGGTACTACTCCAATTGGTATAACCGCAAACGCATCAAGTTGTCTTTAGGTGGACGCAGCCCTTTGGAATATAGACAGAATCTTGGGTTGCGGCATAACTTGTCCAACTTTTTGTCCGCACCCCCGCTGGCGTGGCTGACGGGGGAAACGGGGTGCGGTGCTTCTTGCTGCCCCGTTTGCTCCGGCAGGAAAACAGGCTGAATTTTTGCGAATGGGAATGAGCAAAAAATCGGCCTGTTTTCAGAGAACGGCGGCAGGTATATGAAAGCCCCCGTCCCTCGTCCTACGCTCCGACTTGTGGACAAAGTGTCCCGAAGTTGTGGCCACACTCCCGGAAAAGTAGCAGGACAGCGGGCAACCGTCAAGGCTGAAATGAACGGGGTTACACCCGGCCTTGACCGCCGCCCGCCGCCCCGCTGGATGGGTGGACAAGGCGGCCAATCCCTCAAAGTGCTTGTCCGCGCTCTTTCTGATTTTGAGGTATTCAGTTTTTCAAAATTGAATAATCAAAATAAATTTTTTCGATTGAAAAAATTTTATTTGTTATCATCTTCAATGCCATATTTTTTCTTTTGCCGAATCACATAATTACTGATTTTTTCATCATATAGTGGATACTGGTAATCCAACTGGCATGCCACTTCTGACGAAACCTCCCGGAACAATGCCATACATTGTTCAAAGGATTCCCACATATGGGGATAGGAATCCATATTATAAGTGGACATAAGTCGTTCCCACAATTCCTCTGGGACATATTGCTTCATAAATTTATAGTTTTTTCCCAAACTGAAATGAAATCCCTGTTTGATACCAATCAGCCAGGAAATCATGCGAAGCAATTCTTTTCGTACTATATCATTCATATGGTCAATAGCAAAAAGAATTTCTTTGCGGCATAAGCCCTTTACTACATATGTTGTAGTATTCCAAAATTCATTACAGCAATCGTCAAACATTCTTTGAGTAGGCTTCTGCAAGTGGTAGTCTATATCCGTTGGTATTGGCGGCTTTACGATACGGTTGTCTTTATCCAACAGTAACTTTACCAGTTTATCCCATGTAAAATACTCGTCTATCAGTTCCAGCGGCAGCAAAGTTAAATCTATCTTAACATCATCAGTAAACAGCATTAAATATGAAAATCCCTTTTCTACAGCTGGAAATAATTCCATATCTTCCGGCTTTTGCAGAATCAACCTTTCACCAAATATATCTAGCCATTTATCATCACTTGTGAAGCTGTCCATATCCGTAACAAAAAAAGTAATATCAAAATCCTGAAAATCATCAGGCGGAATATTTGTATTTGTTCTAGATCCTTCCAAAGTAACCATGCGAATGCGTTTGTCTGTTTTTGCAAAATTCAAAACAATATCATAAACTTCCTTTTCTGATCTCATTTTTATCTCCTCCAATTATTGAAATAGGTGTGAAGCCATTTTAGGGCTTTCCCGCCTTGATTACCCTTTAGCAAAGACGGGCGGGGCTGTCAACGGCGGCGCATGAAATGTGAACTGCACCCCAAAAGTTGGACAAGAAAGTCAACGAAAGGGGTGCAGAAATCTATGGGAAAAGAATTGTTCAGTGAGGAATTAAAATTAGCAGTTGTTCAGTATGT
>NZ_JBQKJR010000132.1:0-1755 GCF_052117165.1 Agathobaculum sp. LCP25S3_E8 | reverse complement strand
GTGCGTTTTCTTCTGGGGTACGATTCTTTCTAGCCATTATAAAAATCCTCCAATGTGGTGCTCCTATTCTACACCACATCGGAGGTTTACACAAAGTTTGGGATGGCCTCTTTTTATCTATCCGGACATTTTCTGTTTTTGCTTATCATAATTTTTAAGCATTTCTATGTATATTCACATCGCGCCCATGCCTAAATCAGCACATTCATTTATAAGAAATTCATCAAGCATATTTTTACAAGCATTTAAAGACAATTCGACCGGTAAAGCTAATATAATTCATCCAGCCAAACGACTGTCTTTTGTTTTATGTTCTATTTCAATTTCTTCCCATATAACTTATCTTTGTTCTCATTATACTGATGCATTATCTGGAAAAATTATCTCGTTATATACACAGCCTTTTTGCATATGTAATCATATGTTATCATTATATAGCTTGTACAAAGAAGCATTCGCTATGCTCTTGGCATCTTCTAAGTCCTGCTCGGTTCAATTTCCTTTTGCCTGCTCCTTTAAGGGCTGTTTATGATCTATATTGACCTCCTCTGTTAGTTACAATTTTGTTTACAGCTACGTTTCTATACGAAACACGCCACGCTCCAATAAATCCACCGGATGAGATGAAGTGCCTGCCAAAGCATATCAGTGATTCCAAGTCCAAACAATAGTATCACAAAAACGGCATTTCAACTCCTGTGATATAGAAGCCTACAAGAATTAACGCAAACACAGGAAATATTTCAAATAAATAGGCCGGCTCCATTTGAGCTATAAAACCAATCGGCATTTTGCTGATCAGTTCGGCAAACCTTATTATAATACCTATCCACAACGCAGCTACCAAAAAACTATACTGACCCAAAGCGTCGAGAAACGTCGGATAGTGAAAGGGCTGTCTGCTTGAAAGCTGATACATCATCGCCCATGTTAGCAGTCCCCCCGCATCTTGTGATCATTAAGAACGAAATCCACTTATGAAACAAAATTTTTCTTTTCGTTTGCATGAAATCTAACCGCTACCGGTTCGGCTCAACACACTTCACATCGAATGCTGAGACGTTGCAGCAAGTTCTGCACCTCTTGTGCGAATTGAACTGCTGTCGCTATATCCGTCTTGAAAATCCGAAAAATCTCTCGGACACCCTTCGTTTCCATCTTATAAGAATGGTATAATGTATATCTATCAGCTCTTTTTGATAGGAATACACGCTGATATCATTTTTATGCACAGCAATCGCCAGAAAAGAGTGGCCTAACTGAGCGTTAACTGATATGTGAACTGAAACTGCATAGTTCAACAGTTACTTCAATTGAACAGAAGGTGATCCTGCACAGAGCGGTACAGTTCAGGTGAAAAGCAAGGGCAGAACGCGCCGTTTCAAAGCAAAGCAAACTTCGGGGCATGACTTTGAAATATGTTTAGTTGATGAGAAGAAAGGGGCTGAACATTCGAAACTGCGTGTGTTCCGTTCCGATTGCTTTTCTAATTGCGAATTTGACTACGAAGGGAAGACTTTGATATATCTGGATGGTTCTTTTATAGGGAGGACGAACAGGGGCAGGAAATAACGATGTGGGCACATCCGTCCGTTTTCCGGCATGGTCTCTGTGACCTCGGCAGGCATGATCCACTTGCCGCAGGAGACCATCCCAAACTTTGTGTAAACCTCCGATGTGGTGTAGAATAGGAGCACCACATTGGAGGATTTTTGTAATGGCTAGAAAGAATCGTACCCCAGAAGAAAACGCACG
>NZ_JBQKJR010000131.1:0-1823 GCF_052117165.1 Agathobaculum sp. LCP25S3_E8 | reverse complement strand
CGGTGCCAATAAGTTATTTCTGAATGAAGGCAGGAACTCAAAGGGCCATGTCAAATGGGTGGATTTTGTGATCCGCTTTTGGCATAAAGAATGCGTGGCAGCTTTATCCCTGCTATACTTTCGAACAGGGCAAATCTGCAAGAATATGCACCCAATATGCACCGGCTGTATGTTTTGGTATCCTCGCCGGAAGCGGCGGTGATATACTGTTCCCCGCAGACAGAGGTTCCCTTCTTTATCCATGCGGCGCACGTCCGCTCTATGCAGTATGGGGCCTCTATCTTATGAGAGTTCATTGTTGAGCCGGATGCGGGAGCGGCAGCCCTCCGCTGATCTTGAAGCAGGCTATGGCTCATAAGAGCGGGAGGACTGTCTGCAAATTCAAACAGGATGGTGTTTGCTTTATGTTCATCGTTGGGATCGACATCGCCAAGCGCAGCCATGTGGCGCGCATCATCGACTCCGAGGGGCGGATCGTGGTCAAGCCCTTCTCCTTCCGCAACAGCTGTTCCGGGTACAATGCCCTGCTGGCGCGGATGCACAAGATCACAAACCGCAAGAGCGAGTTTATCCTCGCCATGGAGGCCACTTCCCACTATTGGCTGGCCCTGTACACACGGCTGTGCCGGGAGGGCTACCGGGCCGTATTGCTCAATCCCATCCAGACCCACGCTGTGCGGGAGATGCTGAATAACGGTGACACTAAAACCGATGAAATCGACACCCTGGCCATCGCGGAAACCATCCGTTTCGGGCGCTATAAGCCCAGCAGGGTGCCCCAGGACAAGCTGCTGGCCCTGCGGGAGCTGTGCCGGAATCGATACTACCTCGTCGACATGGCCAGCGATCTGAAGCGGAAGATCACCGCGCTGCTGGACCAGGTGTTCCCCGAGTTTGAAACCCAGTTCAGCACAATCTTTGGCAAGGCCGCTCTTGCTGTTTTGAGACAGTACCCCACAGCGGAAAAGCTGGCCAGGGCACAGCTTGGGAAGCTGACGCAACTGCTCCAGACCGCCAGCAACGGGCGCTTCGGAGAATGGAAAGCCCGGCAGCTCAGGGAGACCGCCAAGGGCAGCTTTGGCATCCCGGACTGCGAAGGGGTGTACTCCACTCTGATCCTGCTGCATCTCCAGCAGCTCCAGAGTTTGCTGGATGGCGCCGCAACTTTAGAGCGGCAGATGGCCGAGATATTCTCCCAATTCGATACTCCTCTTACCTCCATCCCCGGCATCGGTCCTTTGCTGGGCGCCGCAATCCTCAGCGAGATCCGGGACATCTCCAGCTTCTCCTGTGCGGATAAGCTGCTCTCCTATGCAGGCTTGAACCCCAGGGTGAAACAGTCCGGCGAGACAAAATTTGGCGGTGTCCATATGTCCAAACGGGGCTCGCCCTATCTGCGCAGGGCCATCTGGATGGCCTGTACCAACGCGGTGCAGTGTGACCCGATGTTCCGCGCTTATTACGAGAAAAAGGCCGCGGAGGGCATGAAATATATGTGCATCATCGGCCATGTGACCAGGAAGATGACCACAGTGATTTTTGCTGTCCTGCGGGATAATAAGGCCTATCAGCCGATCATGTCTGCAGCGTAACAGCAACTCTCCAAATACTTCCGATGGCCTATTTCTGATAGGTCTGCTTTACTGTGCCCTTTCCCTTTGCTCAGATATTCACTCCTCCTTGCATTTTATGCTTGACATTTCCTTAGCCGGCTACATACTTTTGCAGACACCTTCCAAAAATGGTGCAAAAGAACCGGTTACAGATTCAGTACTTCCGATGCCGAACGAATCCATACCGCAGCCAGGAACGCCGTTGCCACG
>NZ_JBQKJR010000130.1:0-1831 GCF_052117165.1 Agathobaculum sp. LCP25S3_E8 | reverse complement strand
ATGAGACACCTGCCGGTTAATAGGTATATTCTCTTGGTTGTGTACTTCTGTGGCAAAGATGCCGGATCAAATAAATTGCAGAAAACCACCTTGATAAATCTCATCTCAGCGTGATATGCTGGAAAAATACTGCGAAAAGCAGGGATGGGAGGTTGTTGCAGTCTATCAGGACGATGGTTTCACAGGTCTTAATATGGAGCGTCCTGATTTACAGAGAATGTTGAGATCCATTGAGCGCAGGCAGATCAACCTTGTCATCACGAAAGATGACTGTGTTAATATAGAACTAAACTCAGAGGGCCTTGAAAACACAGGGTTTTGTGAAGTTAGTTCTGTTTTTTGACCCAAAACAGAGAACAAAACAGGCGCATGGGCAGCGCAAGGAGGATAGAGCCAGCCCTCACCGGTGGGAATATAGGTAATATCGCCCACCCAAGCTTGATTCAGGCGCTCAAAGGAGAAGTTTCGTTTGAGGAGATTCGATGAAACGGGGTGGCTGTGCTGGGAGTTGGTTGTGACTTTATAGGCCTGATGTCTGACCGAACAGATACCGGCAAGGCGCATCTGACAGTGTACCCGCTTGCGAGAGCAGCCGAAATCCGGTTTGAGCAAATGATAGAGGCTGTCCAATCCCAGGGCAGTATATTTTTGGTGTAGTTCCACTAATTTCCGTTTCAGTGCTTGATTCCGCTGCTCACGGATACAGGGCTTGTGATGCAGCCAATCATAGTAGCCGCTGCGCGAGATCTCCAGGGTCCGGCATGCCTGTTCCACAGTGGCTCCCTGGCGGTGCAGCGCCTGAACGCAGCGGTATTTTTCCACTATGGTGTCGACAGGATGCCGACGGATTTTTTTAGGATGTCAATGACCTCCTCTTTCTCACCCAGCTGCTTGCGCAGCGTACGGATCTCCGCTTCCAGATCCCGTATCCGCTGCTGTTCCCGGTTGTAGCGGCTCACCTGGCCCAGCTGCATCCCGGAGGCCTTCAGCCAGCTCCGTAGGGTGTCGATGCAAATGCCGAGGTCTCGGGCAACTTCCTTGGGGTCCCGTCCCTGCTCTGTTACCATTTTCACCGCCCCGGCTTTGAATGCTGTATCATAGCGAGGTGGCGGCGTACCTTTTTTGTCCTTTTGCTGTTCCATTTTTTTCGCCCCTTTCTATTCCAGTTTACGACTGATTTTTCTGTCCGTCAATTCGGGTATGGGGGCACGGCTGCTGCACAGGGATGAGGAGCAGAAAAAAGAACAAGAAAAAGACCATGGCCAGCGGTAAGCCGGTCATGGTCAAAAGCGTCCATCGGACGCGCAGCCGCAGAATGAAATTCTGCGTTCAAAGGGGCTTGGGGGCGCTGCCCTCAACAAGCAGAGCGGAGGGGAAAATCATGGCAGGATTTTTCCCTCTGCGGGCCGAGTGTATTAACACCGGCATTGCTTGCTACAATATGTTTGACCCCAAGAACGGTGTTGCGCTGGTAATGCTGTTCAGCGGTTCAAACCTAAGCTACAATGAAGAGGTAATCGGCCTTACGGGGCATTGCTTGAGCTAACCACGCTCGTTTGTGCAAACTGTTAGCCGACCCTCTCATTGCAGCGTTCGATTTACGCAGGTTGAATCATCGGAGCAATCCGTACATTCGTGTGACTAAGCAAGCTGAATCGGTAATGAACTGTGGCGGTCGCCGGTTATAAAACCAAACAAAGGAGGATTGTGTATGAGCGCAAGGAGTCATTACAGCGGTTGGAATCGATGTTTCAAAATATAAAAGCACAGTGGCAGCCAGAAGACCAGGCGGTGAAGTGGCTTTACTCCCATTTGACGTCGGCCATGATGT
>NZ_JBQKJR010000129.1:0-1871 GCF_052117165.1 Agathobaculum sp. LCP25S3_E8 | reverse complement strand
TTTGCGACATGCGCGCGGGTGACCTCGGCAGCCTTCTTGATGTTCTCCTCGTTGGACAGCTTATAGTAATCCGGTCGGAACACCTCCATCGTGCACACGTCGCCCTCGAAACCGATCTTCTTAAGTGTGTCGGCGTAGCGCTTGTGATCCAGGCAGTCGCCCGGCTCACCCGGCCACAGACGCTTCTCGTCATTATTGTAAGCTGCTCCGCAGGGCATATTCTCCATTCCGTTGAGGTGCCAAACAAAGATCTTCTTGCCATCGGCCTTCTCCAGTGCGTCCCAGCCGGATGCCATCGCATGGAAGTGGTACTGGTCGAGGGTGATGCCGACAAGAGGGTGATTAACTTCCTGTACAATTGCATACGCATCCTCAAAACGGTTGATTGTCATGGTCGGACAGCCGCAGAACTCAATGGACAACTTAATGCCGTGTGGCTCAACCTTCTTTACCATTTCCTTAAGGACAGTGACAGCGTCAGCGCGGATCTCATCCAGTGTTGCCGGGACGGTCAGGTCCATGGACGGCACAACGACGATCATCTTGCACTGCAACTTCAGGCAGTCGGCGATAATCTGGTCAAGTTTTGCCATTACTTCGTCCTTTTCCGCCTGTGTCTGCTTCATGTTGAAGAAGATCAGCGCGTTGTAAGACAGCATGCGCAGCTTATGGGACGGGTCAGCGAACCACGCTGCCAGATCGTCGATCGTATACTTGCCCGCCGCGATTTCACGGTCGAGGCACTCGGACTGGATGTCGATGTAGTCAAAACCGTACTTCTCACACAGGTCGAGGTCTTCGAGTACGGAATGGTTTTCACAGAAACGGTTGCAGCCTTCGTTAAATCCGATTTTCATGGTGATTTTCTCCCTTCTGAACGTTTCCTTTTCTTACTTCTTGTAGAAATCCGGGGTGCCACCAGTGACAACCTTCTCGGCAACGCCCGAGGTCTGGCTCTTGACCAGTGCGTCGGCCGTGATGGAAGCGACGTAGCCATCCCAAGCGGAAGAACCGCCGGTCTCGCCCTTGACGGCGTGATCAACCCAGTCCTGAATCTCAACATCGTAAGAGTCGATGAAGCGCAGAATCCAGTTGTCCTCGATCTTGGTAGACACGTTGTTAGCGTAGCGCACAGTCGGGAAGGACGGGCACGGCAGATTGATGACACCGTTCTCGCACACGACTTCGCAGTTGATGTCGTAGCCAAAGCCACAATTGACATTGACCTCGAGTACATTGACGATACCGCCCTTGGTCTTCATAATCATGATCTGCGGATCCTTGAGGCCTTCATGCGCCTTGGAAGAAGTCTTGGGCATGATGCACTGCACTTCGTCCCACTCGTCACCGATCAGCCACGGCAACACGTCGATTTCGTGGATTGCGGTATCGGTGACTGCCATCGCGGTGGTGTAATCCGGAGCAACACCGTCTGCGCGATGCGTGCACTTGATAACCATCGGCGCACCGAACTTGCCCGAGTCGATCAGCTCTTTGACCTGCTTGTAGCCGCGGTCGTAGCGGCGCATGAAGCCGACCTGCACCAGATGCTTGCCGGACGCCATCTCAGCGTCCACGACTGCCTTGCAGTCCGCCGCGGTGTTAGCGAGCGGCTTTTCGCTGAAAACCGGCTTGCCGGCCTGAATAGCCGCGATGACCGGATCCTTGTGGAACGCACCCGGGGTGGTGACAACCACAGCGTTTACATCCGGGTCATTGATGGCAGCATTAAAGTCGGTGTAAACCTTGACGTTGCCGCCTGCGATCTCGGCGCCCTTCTTTGCGCCTTCTTCAAATACATCGCATACGGCGACCACTTCCGCGCCGCGGATGCGGTTCTGAATGCGCTCGATATGCTCGCGGCCGATCAT
>NZ_JBQKJR010000128.1:0-1908 GCF_052117165.1 Agathobaculum sp. LCP25S3_E8 | reverse complement strand
CCGACAGCGGCCTGATATCCTTTCAGCTCTGTAAGGCATACGCTCCGCCCGTTGGTGTAAAAGGCCAGATCAGTACGGTATGCCTGTATACAGCGGGCGGGAATCTCGCCAGTAAAGACAACTTCATCCTTTTTTACCTGGGCCGTTTCGATGGTGGCACAGTATTTCGGTGCATCATGATAAGCCCTGGAAAGGTATTCCTGGGGCGCATAGAGGATGAAGGAGAGATAAGGTTCCAGCAGCTGCGTCCCCGATTCCTTCAATGCCTGTTCCAATACAATCGGGGCCAATGAGCGGAAGTCCGCCGGCGTGCTGACCGGACTGTAATAAAGCCCGTATTCAAAGCAAATCTTACAGTCCGTTACGTTCCAGCCGAACAAGCCCTGCTCCAGCCCGTAACGGATACCATCCCTGACAGCGTTTTGAAAACTCTGGTTCAAGTATCCCAGCGAAACCCGGCTCTCGTATTGTACACCGGAGCCAAGCGAGAGTGGTGTAACAGACAGTCCTATGGATGCCCAAAACGGGTTGGGCGGCACCTCGATATGGATGGTGTGGCTGGCTGCTTTGAGCGGCCGCTCCATATAAATGACGGAGGGTTCCTTTACCACTGTTTCAAGCTTGTATTTTTCCGACAGCAAAGCGGAAACAACCTCCAACTGCACCCGGCCCAAAAAAGAAAGAATGATCTCATGGGTGATGGAATCCACTTCGCAACGCAAAAGCGGGTCAGTATCCGCAAGTTGCGTAAGAGCGTCCAGCAGCCGTTCTCTTTGCGCTGCCGTTTTCGGCGCAATCGTCGTCCGCAGCATGGGGAGGGGGTCCTCGCGCCACCTTTTACGAGGGAGCCGGGTTTGGTCCCCTAATACATCGTTTAACCTCACGCTGTCGCTGGGAAGGATAACAATTTCACCCTGATAAGCGGTGTCTGTCCGAACAATTTCCCCTTTGGATGGAATACGCATCTCTGTGATTTTCAGCTTTTCTCTCCCGGCCAGGGCCACCGTATCCCGCAGGCGCAGCGTTCCGCTGTATAACCGTAGATAGACACGCCGCTGGCCGCAATCGGTGTACTCAACCTTGAAAACGCTGCCGCATAGGGCGGCGCCCCCCTGTTCCCCAATCGGTTGGAACAGCCCTGTCACCGCATCCATCAACGGTTGAATGCCAAGGCCATTTTTGGCGCTGCCATGATAGACTGGGAACAGGGAGGCGTCTTGAACCCGCTGCTGTTCCTCCCGCGCAAGTTTTTCCCGGCTGATTGGTTCTCCTGCGATATACTTTTCCAATAATTCATCGTTATTTTCGATGACCGCATCCCATGCTTCTATGTCGGTATTTTCCTCCAGGACTATTTCCGGGGACAGCGACACCGTCTGCTTGATGATAATATCGGCGGAGAGCTTATCCCGAACAGACTGAACCACGCTCTGCAAATCAACGCCAGCCTGGTCGATCTTGTTGATAAAGATAACGGTGGGAATGTTCATTTTCCGCAGGGCATGGAACAGAATACGGGTCTGGGCCTGCACGCCATCTTTAGCGGAGATCACCAAGATGGCCCCATCTAAAACAGCCAAAGAGCGGTACACCTCCGCCAAAAAATCCATGTGGCCGGGCGTATCCACAATGTTAACTTTACATCTGTGCCACTGGAAGGAAGTGACTGCCGCTTGAATGGTAATCCCACGCTGCCGCTCCAAAAACATGGTGTCCGTCCTCGTTGTCCCTTTTTCGACGCTCCCCGGTTCTGAAATGGCTCCGCTGGCATATAGCAGGCTCTCCGTCAAGGTCGTCTTTCCAGCGTCTACATGGGCAAGAATTCCAATATTGATTATTTTCATGTGATTGTCCTCCCTTTACAGCCCCAAAGGGCATAAAAATCCCCAGCAGTAAAATACTTTTACC
>NZ_JBQKJR010000127.1:0-2000 GCF_052117165.1 Agathobaculum sp. LCP25S3_E8 | reverse complement strand
TCCTTAAATTCTTTGCTGTAACGTTTCATTGCGATCCCCTCCGTCTCTGTTCGTTCAGTTTAACAGATTTTTGGGGAATTTGCGACTGCACTTACAGGGTACTACTCCACCTATTAGGAACGCTGTAAATACAAGGCTTTTCGGAGCCTACGAACCACAAAAAAAATATTTGATCTATCACATTACACAAAAAGCCGTCCGGCGTTAAAATCGGGCGGCTTTTTTGCGTGGATAGACCGGAAGGAGGCGAAAAAATAATTACAGAAATTTAACCCGCAAAATTGTGCAACTTTCACGAGAAGGAGGATAGTGAATGGCAGATGAAAAATTGAACACAGGCCCCGGTGAGGAGAAGCTCCCGGAGGCTCCCGCTCCTGTTACGGCTGACGGGCTCCAGGCTCCGGCTCCCGAACAGGCCGCCGCTCCCACACCCCAGCAGGAGGGGCCTGCCCAGCCCGAGCCCGGTGATGTGGTGGTGTCCTTTGATAAAATCAATAAGCTGATGAATGAAAAGCGGCAGACAGCCCGGGCCGAGGTAGAAAAAGAGGAGGCGGCAAAAGAGCCGGAGGAGAAAACGCAGGAGGAACCTCCCGCCGCTGGGGATGATAAACCGAAAAAGGCCCGTCGGGGCCGTCCCCCAAAAGAGGAAAAAGCGGAGCCTGCTGGCAAGGAGGCGGCGAAGCCCCGCAAGGGCCGCCCACCCAAGGCGGATAAGGCGGCCCCCGGCGAGGCCACGCCGACTAAGCGAGACAAATTGTCCCGAAGTGGGAAAAAGGCTGCGGAGGTTAAAGCTGCCCCCGAACCCGAAAAGGCCCCACCCGAAAATGCGGCTCCGGCCCCGGAACAGGCTCCGCCTGAGCCAGCCGCTCCACCCCGTCCTGTGGAGGAAGGAAAGCTGGTCTATCTGAAACTTTCCGAAATGCATCCGTTCCACACATTCCGTCCCCACCCGTTTAAGGTGCGGGACGATGCCAAAATGCAGGAAACGGTAGCGTCCATCAAGGCAAACGGCGTAATGGTTCCCGGCCTTGCCCGCCCGGAAAAAGACGGAAACGGTTATGAGATCGTGGCTGGCCATCGCCGCCATCATGGTTGTGAGCTGGCTGGGCTGGAGGAAATGCCCTTTATCGTCCGGGAAATGACTGACCACGAGGCGGTACAGGCTATGAAGGACAGCAACAAGCAGAGGGATCAGACGCTCCCCAGCGAACTGGCCGCCCTGTTGGAGCTGGAAGTGGAGGACATCAAGCACCAGGGCGGGCGGCTGAAAAATGTGGCCGAGGGCGATATTGGCAAACGCTCCGTTGAGATTGTGGGCGAGGCGCACGACATGAACTATAAAAAGGTCATGCGTTATCTGCGGCTGAACTCCCTTGTGCCGGAACTGCTGGACAAGGTGGACGATAAAAAAATGGGCTTTATGCCCGCTGTGGAGCTTTCCTATATCCGCCCCAAAAACCAGCGGCTGATCGCTGTTTCCATTGACGGAGAACAGGCGTCCCCCTCTCTGGCCCAGGTGAAAAAGCTCCGGGAGCTGGACAAGGACGGGAAACTCAACGGTGATGTCATTGACGGCATCTTATCAGAAAAGAAAAAGGAGGATCGAGGCGTGATTATTTCTACCGCTGAACTGGAAAAGTATTTTGGCAAGGAGGCTACTCCCGCCAAAATGAAGGAGCAGATCATGACTTTGCTGGACGAGTGGAAAGAGAAACAGCCGCCCGAACTGGCGAAGGCTCCGAAAAAGATGGAGCAGGACAAGTAACCACTTCGAGACATTTTGTCCCGAGGGCCCTGCCCTCCGCATCATGGATCTGGTGGTATATATCCCCCGTCGCCGCCTGTTTTTTCGTACAGCCGGGAGCGGGCTGTCAAGGGTGCATCGCACCGTGAACTGCACCCCAAAAGTTGGACAAGAAAGTCAACGAAAGGGGTGCAGAAATCTATGGGAAAAGAATTGTTCAGTGAGGAATTAAAATTAGCAGTTGTTCAGTATGTAC
>NZ_JBQKJR010000126.1:0-2009 GCF_052117165.1 Agathobaculum sp. LCP25S3_E8 | reverse complement strand
TTATCGAAGCAAACCGCGTGCGGCAAGTAGTGGGCTGCTTGCAACCAGTCAGCGGGATTTGCGCCAGCCGCCCGCTTGCGTGTCTATTGCTCTCGCTCACAGGTACGCGGTACGGCTCTTGGTCGGGTGGTCTTGCCCTCGGCTCTGTTCCCTTGCTGTGATTATATTATAATATACGTCCGGAAGTATTTCAACTGGCGAAATAAACAATATTCCGGAAGTATATCTGTTATAATTTATACTTCCGGAAGTTGCGTATTTATGATATAATATGGCATGATAGAGGAGGTGTATTCTTTGGAACAGAGCAGCGGAAAAGCATCGACGCGCGCCAAAAACAAGTACCGAGACAAAACCTATGATCGCGTGGAAATAACGCTACCCAAAGGCCGCAAGGCCGATCTTCAGCTCCACGCAGAGCAGCGAGGGGAAAGCTTGAACGGTTTTATAGGTCGTGCCATTGAAGAACAGGTCAAGCGGGATACAGGGATAACCTCGGCGGGTTCGGATTCCCCAATGATTCCCATTTTACCTGAAACACTGGAATCAGCCACGCAAGCTGCGAGTGCCACCGGGGAGAATGTTCCTGCCTTTATTGCGCGTGCAGTTCAAACGCAAGCCAAGCGGGATCAGACTTCGATTGATTTCGGTATCAATCCATCAACAGGCGAAACAATAAACAGACGGGAGGGAAAGTAAATGCCGTTGCCGCAGGAAAAGCATTACACTTACGCGGACTATCTGACGTGGGATGAACGAGAACACGTTGAGCTGATCGAGGGTGCGCCGGTCATGATGTCGCCGCCGTCCCGCGTTCATCAGGAGATCAGCGGGGAATTATTCCGGCAGATTGCAAATTACCTTGAGGGCAAGAAATGCCGCGTATACGCTGCCCCGTTTTCTGTCCGGTTATTTGAGAAGCCGGGCGATGCTGCATCAAGTGTGGATACGGTTGTCGAGCCTGATATATCCGTGGTGTGTGACCGGGATAAACTCGACGATAAGGGTTGCAAGGGTGCGCCTGATCTGGTGATAGAGATCTTGTCTCCCTCCAGCATCCGAAATGACCGGCTGACAAAGTTCAATCTTTACCAGCGTGCAGGCGTGCGGGAATACTGGATCGTCAACCCTGCCGAGAAGAGCATACAGGTCTTTGTGCTGGACGGTGGCCATTATGCAGCTGCCGCGCTGGGCAGCGGGACGGACGTGCTCAAGGTAAACGTGCTGGACGGCTGTTATATTGACCTTGGACGTGTGTTTGAGGAATAGGCCTGATATGGTGTTGCTTGGCTCGGCGCTATCTGGATAGCAGTTTGCTATTGAGTGTTTGACGGTATTCTGGATAACGTTTTGTTATTGAGTTTTTCATGGAGTTGTGGGGTGGTGAAATGCCACCCCTTTGCCAACTGCTTGCCGATCCATGGCAGTGATTGAAAGAAGAACCATGAGAGTATCCGCGGTATAATAAGCCATGGTTTTATCTGGCCGGTGCCAACGTGGGCGATTGTGCAAGGTACTGTGAGCGAGCTGGCCGCGAGTGGATGCTACGACCCGCAAAATCCCTCAGATTTTGGGCTTGAAAAAGTATGGTTTCTGCTTCTTCGGTTTGGTGTTTATTTGGTGTTTATGCAGGCAAGAACAGTGAGTTGCAAGTGGTCATAAAAGTCTATAATACGGTTGTTAACGCACTGTATATTGCACTATAATGATGCAAAAATGCGCAATTGACAATAATATAAGGGGACTGGGGGTCAAGAGGCCGCAGGTTCAAGTCCTGTCACTCGGACCATGCGGAGTGTCCTTATAGGATTTGAGTATCCTACAAAAGACACTCCGCATTTTTTATTCTCAAAATTTGCGTGTCACCTGTTTCATCGAACAGCAGATTTTTCAGCCGTTCTGGAGTGATACAATAAAACCGCACACCCAAGGTGGTATAATGAAGAACAGAAAGGGTGTTGAAGATGGGACAGAAATACAGTGCAGAATACAAGGCAGACGTGCTGAAA
>NZ_JBQKJR010000125.1:0-2064 GCF_052117165.1 Agathobaculum sp. LCP25S3_E8 | reverse complement strand
GTGTCCAAATTGAACACCGTTATTTCATTGCGGCCGCGAGCTTGGTCACCAGCTCGTCGCCGTACTTATACTTGCGCATATACGCAATCGTCTGCTCCTCCAGCCCACAGGTCTCCTGCAGCGTGTCAATCGCGTCCTGTACGGCCTCGTCCCTGTCCGGCACAAACGCACGGCACTGCGGCGCGGTCATGGCAGGCAGCTGACGCGCCGCATCGAATACAACGTCATACCCCGCCTGCGAAAGCGAGCGCATCTTCACAAAGTTGTGCCCATCCTTCTCAATGCATTCGCATTTGTACTCTTTGCCGTCCACCAGCACGGTTTTCTGCTCTATCACTTCGTCGTCCTCCTCCTCCTGATAGCTCCCGTTCATCGCCGCCATCAGCAGCGGCTTGAGACATTTGTCATAGCTGGCGCGCGTGTTGCCGCCGAAAAAAGCCGTGCCCGGACAGGTCTTGCACGACTTGCCGGCGATGTATGTACCGAGGCTCGTGCCACCCTCTGTCCACCATGCGTGATAGGTGACGCCGCTCTCCGGACTGAGTCCGAACTTTTTAAGCAGTGCCGCAGTCACGCGCACGATTGCATCCTTGTGCGCATCGGTCATGGTATCGCCGCCAACGTCGAAATTGCCGATGTTCTCAATGCAGATACCGTTGGTATTTGCGCCAACGCATCCGGCGGGCGCGGTATTCAGGCTGCGGCCAGTCATGACCTGCCCGTCCGGGAAGATGGTCAGATTCTGCGCGATGTCGGCATAGCCAATGCTCAGATGATAGCTTTTCATGTTGCTCTGCAACGTGAAGTGGTTACTGCCGTTAAACTGCGCGTAGGCAGGCGACCATGTGTGATGCAGCTGCACCAATTGGATGCCGCGTGTGACGCGCTGCGACGCGATCCAGTTCTCAAACTCGGCGACAGTCATCAGCGTAAATCCGCATTGCGTTTTCATATCCTCACCCCTTTTTCGGTGCTTCATATGTCTTTGCATCTGTGCTATCCTTCAAACCGCTGGTCGTCGGGTCGTTGAGCGCGTTCCAGATGTTGGATGCGATCAGAAACAGGCAGTACGGATTTTTCATCGTGCCGATGATCACATCCAACAGGCCGCCCCATGTCGTGATATCGGCAGCGGTCAGACCCGCATAGGCCAGCGCCGTTGCAAACGCACCAACGATGATCTGTACCCAAAATACCGGGTTTTTGATTCTAACTGTCAAATTCATGTGTTATCCTCCTTCTCCAAGTCCTCAATGCGGTGGTTGGCCACGCGGATACGCTCGTCCAGTACAGCATAATCCTGCTCCAGCTTATAGGTGCGAGAAATCAGATTGTTATGCGTCTCCACCTTTTTCTCGAGCTGCTTAATGCGATACTGTGTGACCGATCCGGTCACATAGATGCCCGCGAACGTACCTGCCAATGTGCCGAGCAGACTCATTGCGGCAATGATGATTTCCACATTCATAGTAAGGTGGGGCGGGTTCTACCCGCCCCGTCACCTCCTCCCGCTTACAGGCCGAGCAGCTTTCTGTCGGCCGCGCTCAGTAGCTCCGGCACGCCGGTCTGTACGCTGCGCCAGTGCTTGTACTGCGCGCGGGCGAGGTCATTGTGCTTCAGGCCGTGCTTCTTGTCGTACTTGTCGAGGCACGCGCCGATGTCGCCGCCCATGGACTTGACTTCCTCATGGTTCTGGATGTAGATGTTGTTCTGGTACATATTTTTTACTTCCTTTCCGGCCGTTTGGCCAACATATTTCATAAACGGGGTGGTTTACTCCGTTTTTTGCCGTCGTTTGGTCATACACGCATAGGCATCACCCCCTCAATGTTTCAGCCATGCCGCCAGCCGGTGCAGGGCGTTCTCCAGCCACACGGCCGCCGCGCTGAGGAAAAACCACGCGACCGCGAACGACAGGCACACCTGCCCCCAGAGATTCAGCGGCATGTCGGAATAGTCCCACACATTCCAGCCGAGCCAGCGGTTGACCACCAGCCCCACCAGCAGCTCCAGCACAGTCACGATCATTGCGCCCTCCAGCATTTGCAGCCACAGCGGCGGGTG
>NZ_JBQKJR010000124.1:0-2337 GCF_052117165.1 Agathobaculum sp. LCP25S3_E8 | reverse complement strand
GGAATCTGGCATTGGACCGCTATAATTACAATACTGCCGCCCAGCGCAGCACCGCCCTCACCGACGCTTTTGAGGAATTGGAACCCTGGATCGTTGCCGGACAGGGTGATCCGGACACAGAACTGGATGCATCAGAGCTGCGCCGGGTGCTGAACGGCTTCCTGCGCCGTCAGAGCGCTGAGGCCCGCGTGTTCTTTTTGCGCCGCTACTGGTATGGAGAGAGCATCCGGGAGATTGCGGAAGAATGCCATGCCAGCGAAGGAAAGGTTAAAACATCGCTGTTCCGCACAAGGGAACGTCTGCGCGCGGAACTGGAACAGGAAAGGATTACACTATGAACGAAACTCGTTTTCAGAAATGGATGAACGCCGTGGATGATGACCTGCTGGAGGAAGCGCAGCAGCCTATGAAAAAGAAGCGTTCCTGGCTATACAGCGCCGGGGCGATTGCCGCCTGTCTTGCCGTGGCTGTAACTGCCGTCACCATGACCCACCGAGGCACTGACCAGCCCACCATGATCACAAACCCCATGCACGAATCCAGCGCAGCTGAGTTTCAGCGGCTGGGGTACTCCATCCCCCTGCCGGAAAGTGCCTCTGGCACCTCTTACTACCTGATCGACACAGGGGAAAGCGACAAGCAAATGGCCGAAGTCAATTTTGAACAGGGCGGACAGTCATACTACTGCCGTGCCTTAAAGGCAGAGCAGCCCCAGGACATCTCCGGCATTTTTGCTGACTGGACAGAGAGCCTGGACTGGAGCGGCGAAGATGTTTCCGTGCAGCTGCGCAAGTCCGAGGATGCGGCCTGGGTGGGCTGGTATGCTCCGGAGGCCGAGACGCAGTGGTGTGTTGCCGGTGGCAGCGATGCCCAAGTGCTGCTGGACACCGCCCAAACCATTGTAGAAAAGCTGGGGTACGTTATGCCGCTGTATCCAATGGACAGTGCGGAGGACGCCTTTGCCGATGGCGGCTACTCCGTGGACTTCACGGCGGCAGACCTTGTCAAAACCGGGGGCGGATATTCCCTGACCGCAAAGATTTATGACTATGACCGCTATGAACTGGAAGACATTCAGAGTTTGAAAGAAGGCGACCAGATCCAGGTCTGTCGGAAGCCTGTGACCGTTGAGAGTATCCAGCGGGATAACGGTACCGTCATCATCAACGGCGGCATCGAAAACGGCGGCGTGGAACTGATTGAGGACGACGGCCTGTATCGTACCAACACAATGAATGACCAGCCGATCTACTATGATCTGGGAACGATCACCCTGCCCCTATCTACCGACTGCACCTTTGAAGATCACGCCGACCTGGAACATGAACCTGATGGCCTGGTTTATGAGTACGAGGACGTCCCTGCGGCTATTCAGGCCAGCGAAACGCCCTTCAACTGCTACAACACGGTCATCACTGTCCGGCAGGAGCAGGTGGTGCAGATCATCCGCTATTGGATTCCCTGATGGATCGACATATAGAATTGAGGTAATATGATATGATTCAGAAAGAAAAATACAACGCAAAAAAGATACTTGCCCTGATCCTGTCTCTCGCCTGCGTGATAGGGATGCTGGCCGGGTGCGGCCGACAGAACACCAGTGAAGGAAAAGCTGAAGGAAGCTCCTTGGAAGAACAAACATCCGACACCTGGTATGAAATTGATCAGGAAGCAGGCATTCTGACCGTCCGCCTTCCCGCCGAAAAGGAAGGATTCATTTGGGACTTTACCATCGACGACACCACCCTGTTGGAACTGCTCACGCAGGAGGACAATGACGGCACCTTTGTTGCCAGCTTCCGGGCGCTGGGAGACGGCGAGACAGTTGTGTCTTTCACCTATGCCAGGGATGATGCGCTGGAGGAAATCCGGGCGCTGAATGTTACCTGCAAGGATGGAAAAGTAGCCGACGTCTCCAACGCTTCCGTTATGCCCATTAGTGGGCAGGATGATCCGGAGATCACAGACCTTCGAAACAGCAACAGCATCCCCATGATTATGAAGGAACACAGCGCGGTGACCTGCGTCTCCGAGACCTGGGACGGGGAGAACAACTGGCAGAATAAGACTGTCCGTCAATTCGTCAGTTCCGATGGCCGTCTGTGGTATGACTACGAACAGTACGATGATGCTGACTAGGTCGTATACTGCGAGGCGGGATACATCAACGATGACGTTCCCGGTGCCCTGTATACCTGCGAAAAAGACGGCCTGAAAACGATGACGCTGTGTCCGGCTTCTGAGTATGAAGCCATGGTGTCTGGCCGCTGGCTGGCACGTCAACCGTGTGACTATGAGACCGTGGCGGACAAGGCTGACAGCACGGAGTAGGCGAAC
>NZ_JBQKJR010000123.1:0-2579 GCF_052117165.1 Agathobaculum sp. LCP25S3_E8 | reverse complement strand
AGTAGGGTGGGCGCCCAGCGCCTTACCGCATTACTGCGGCAGGTTTCCGAGTACCCCCCTCACGAACCGGACTTACACCTCTCGGCGTATCCGGCTCTCCCTTTGTCTGTCAGTCTAATTTGCCGGCGTGCAGTTTGTCATGACACGCACGGCATAGCGCCATAGTCTTGCGTTTGCGACCTATCATCACGATTTCCCACCCGGCTTTGCCTTTTAAGTCCTTGATTTTCCGAACATGGTGCATTTCGATAGGAACATTTTCCGCTCCGCACCATTCACACCTTTCGGCCTTCAATCGACTTATCAGGCTTGTCGAGTTGAGATTTCTGTGTACCATCGGAATAACATCCATTGCCGGGGCAGAAACCATTCTGTTGTCCTTTCTAAACCCGTCGTCATACAGATACGCTATTGCTTTTCCGCTTTTACTCGGATATTTCACGCCGAAGCGTTTATATCCGTATTTCTTACGGATACGGCTGATGCGTGTTTTGTATTTGGCGGCAAAGGTTTTGAACAGGCTGTACTTCATTACATAGTAGAAATCGCCCAAAACACTGACATTATCCGCTATGCGGTAGTAGTTGTAGATGCCCCTGATTTCCGCATTGTACTGGTTTAAGATTTCAAGGTCATCACCGTTGATTAGGTAGGTGCGTTCGGTAGGGATGAAGATTTCCCGACCCTCTCGGTATGTGATTTTCAACGCCGAATAATCAAGCAGCTTCTTCTGCCATTTGTCTCTGGAGACATACAACAGAATCTTTCCGCTCATGGATCGCATCTTGTGGCCATTTTTGCTGGTTGTTATATGGTCACTGTTGCTGGCAAAGACTTCAAAGCCTAAAAACCTGGCCTTATCTTTTGCCTGCGTTATCAGCGTTTTTTCATCGGATAATTCCAAATGGAGTTCTTCCGACAAAAACTGCTTGATGTCTAACTTGATTTTTTCAGCGTCTGCTTTACTGCCAATGACTCCACAAATCCAGTCGTCTGCATATCTTACATATTGCAGACGTTTGTATTCTGTGTCCATGGGGTCATATGCCGGCATTTGCCGTTTGAGGGCTGTTTTTTCCCTGATTTCCCGCAAGGCCGTATCTCTTGCCGTTTCGTCCATTTCTTCCCACATTTCCGGCTTGTATTTGCCTTTTTCAAGCCATCGAATTTGTTCATGCAGTTTCCAATATGGGGTGTACTTGTCCCGCCGCGCTCCGTTTCTGAAAGATGCCATGTACTGCTCCATGTATCTGTCAAACTCGTTTAGGTAGATATTTGACAGAATAGGACTGATGATGGAGCCTTGTGGGGTGCCGGAGTAGGTGCGGTGAAAAGTCCAGTCCTCAAGGTATCCCGCTTTCAGAAACTTCCATATCAAAGCAAGAAAATACTCATCATGGATGCGCCTGCGCAGGATTCCTACGAGAACTGTGTGGTCTATGTTGTCGAAGAACGACTTAATATCGCCCTCTATAAACCACCTTGTTCCGCTAAAGTTGCGCTGTAACTGCAAAAGTGCCGTGTGGCAGCTTCGGTTAGGCCGAAAACCGTGGGAATAGTTGGAGAAAGTCGGCTCATAGATAGCCTCCAGCAACATCCGCACGATTTCCTGCACCAGCTTATCATCAAAAGACGGGATGCCCAGCGGGCGCATTTTTCCGTTCTTTTTCTTGATATAGGTACGTCGTGCGGGATTTGGCCGGTAACTGTGGTCTTTTAGACTTTCAATCAGTTTTCCGATACGCTCCATACCCATTCCGTCTATGGTCTGCCCGTCCGTTCCGGGAGTCATATTTCCGGGCTTGGCATAGATGTTGTAGTACGCCTGCAAATAAAACTCTGGGTTATAAAGGTTGCGATACAGGCGCTCATAATGATAGGTTGGGGCTTTTGCTTTGGATTTCAGACTGTTCAATACGTCGATTGGATTTCTCATGGTGTCTCACACACCGTTCCTTTCTCTATATTGATAGACAAACTGGCCCCCTTCGCCATGTAGACGGTTTTCCCGCCCTCGGACTACTATGGGACCTCCGTTACCATGCCGGATTTTCAGCGTCATCTTCCTTGGGGTGTTAATCCTTGGAATTTATCACCTTGCGGCATTACGCATAGCCCTGTGGGGCGTTCCGGTTTAGGTAATCTCCGGTTAGACTGTTGGGAATGGCTTGTCAGTTTGTCGGATATGACGTTCGCCCTTTGCCGCTTATTGCGGTTGGTCGGTACAAAAGTATCATGAACACCTTCACCTAGCCTTTATGAAGTTCCTTGTACCGCCTGACACTTCAGCTATCGTGTATCAGGGACTCGAGTATGACCCCTCGGACTGTCATTCAGGCAATCCAGCTTTTATCCTCATAACTGACCTTTCATCTTGCAGTTCAGTCGCGGCACGGATAGCTCTGCCGACTTACCGCTTTCCCGATATGCTACACTCCCCGCGCAGTTTCCCTTGCGGATAAATCGGGTGATGACAACTTTTTGATACTTTTATGTTGCTGCTGTGCCAACAGCAGAATTCCTAACAGTCCGCGGGCACCTTCGTATCACACGAAACAAGGTGTCCTTACGGACGCACG
>NZ_JBQKJR010000122.1:0-2688 GCF_052117165.1 Agathobaculum sp. LCP25S3_E8 | reverse complement strand
CATGAACATGAAGCATCTGGAGGCGACCGTTGAGGATGCCTCCATTGCTGGCTGACTTCATTCATAACAGAGTCTGCGAACTAAAGTGCGAAAAATTCTTGACACGACCTAGTATTTACATGCTTGGTTTTTTCTGTTATTATATATAGTATATAGCAGAATGGACGGACGAAAGATTATGGCTAAGCAGATTGTGTTTAACAAGCAGAAACAATCTTTTACTTATCAGAAAGTATTAGACCAAAAGAACAATAGCGGTGCGCCAGAAATTGAGTTCAAATTTATTGTAGAGCGCAAGAAGTCTGCTCAGAACGGTAGGGAGCGGCTTGTTATCACGGCATTAGATAGGGATGGTAAAGAGACCGGAAAAATATCTGCTGCAATGCCCAAGCTAGTTGATAATTTATTATCCTTACGCGAATATGGCGTTATCGCGTCCCGGATTGTTTTCACGGATTTAGCAAAGTGCATTGAAAACAATTATTATGATTTGAAATGCGAAAGCTTTGATGATGAGGGAACCATCAGTGGTGAGGTATTAAACGCTATTCTGGCGATGGTAACAGACTGTATCGCAGAGGGAATGGCATTCTCAACCACAATAAAAGGTGAGATGTGTTATAATATCCCTGTAAAAGAATTTCAGGACTTGATAAGGGATAGCGAGTATGCTGCGATAGACCTAACGGAGTTAAAGAGACAGTTGAAGCAGAAAGGTTATACAAAGTGTAGCACTGGAAGATATGACTGCACGGTAAAGGAACCTGAGAAAGACAAAGCGATAAAGGTTATGTCATTTCGAAAGAGCGCATTACCAGAGTTACCGGAATTACCAACATCGGAAACGGATAAATGAGTAATGAAAACGCTATCTATGTTCAGCTACTTTGGTGGCAAAGCAAAACTAGCCCCATTGATCTGTGATTTGATCGATTATAAGAATACAGATACATACATAGAGATGTTTGGTGGCGCGTGTAGGGTTTTGCTGAATAAAGCGCGGCATGATTTGGAAATATACAATGATTCCTCTGCTGGCCTGTGTGCGTTTGTTAGCATGATGAGCAATCAGGACACAGCACATGAATTGATTGCCCGGCTCTATGAAACGGAATATAGTCAGGAACAATTTGATTGGGCATTAGATATCCGTAATAAAGTTGATGATAATATAGGTGCCCAGATTTCTGACGAGCTAATGCGTTTTTTCAAGTACGTAGCGCAAAAGAAAAAGAAATGTCTACACTACCAGCTAAATCCTGAAGAAAGGGCGAAAGCTGAATATATTCTTGAAAAGTGGAAAAAATTTAGGGTGCATTATGATTTGTTTCATGCAATTCGAGATGCATATGAATTACAGTCACAAGATACGCAATCATCGTCAGGACATGAAGAGCAAGGTGAAAATAAAAAGGAAGATTTTTGGGATTACGTGAGAGGTCTTCTCCAAAGTGAAAATGAAACGGAACGTTTGGAGGCTTGGAAATACGCGGCCGATCTGATCCGAGGTAAAAATGGAATAGAATATTTAGATGTTTGGGACTACGTGACAGATCGTCCACAAGCTGAAATATATGGCATTTCGGAAATCGACCTTGCAGTAGCTACATACGTGGTATATGCACAAAGCCGTGACGCAATGGGAAAGTATTGGACTTCGTACAAGTATAAGAGCCAAGAAGCATATTATAGACAAATTGATCGACTGTATGATGTTGCTGATAGGTTAGAGGGTGTCCAAGTAAACCAAGTAGATGCACTTGACTATTGTCGTGATAATGCTTGTATATTAAGTAGTCCGGATGTGTTCTGTTATGCTGACCCAAGTTATCTTAATGGTGAAAAAGATTTAGGTTGTGGGGTTTATAAGCATCCTTCTGACTATAAAGATCACGAATTGTTTTTGGACAGGGTACATAACGCAAAATGTAAAATGATTATCAGCAATTATGATAATGAGTTATATAATAAATACCTGCGTGGTTGGAACAAAATTGAAATCCCCACAAAGACCTCTGTTGGTGGTAAAGCAGACAACAGACGAACAGAGGTGTTGTGGTATAACTATTCCATATAAAGAAAGAGCCTATTAACATGATGTTAATAGGCTCTTTAGTATAAGGAATGAATGTGCAATCAGATCAAATTAACTTAATAATTCCTTACATAATCACCATAGTTTATCACTCGTCCCAGCGTTACAATATGCAAGCATCAAGAGAAAACCAATAGAAAAGGAGAAACAAGACCATGTGCAAAGTATTGATTAACGAAGTGATGCTTGGTAAACGGAGCGTTGGGTTTGAATGCTACTCTACCGAGAACAAGGACATGGTGGGTATGACAGCCAAGCAAATCAAAAATGCCATCAAAGAAGGAAATGCAGTCCTTGGGTTTCAGCTGGATAGCAGTGGGCAATTAGCAGTAGACAGGGAGTTTTGTAATAACTATATGGTTAAGACAGGTATTGGATCTCTCTCCCCCAAGTTCGAAAGTGATTGCATCGTCAACATCATGTATACTGTGGTCGGGAAAGTCGGTACAGAGTATGAGGTAGTGTCCAGCAGGTTCTTTCACGGTATGGAGTGATACAATAAAACCGCACACCCAAGGTGGTATAATGAAGAACAGAAAGGGTGTTGAAGATGGGACAGAAATACAGTGCAGAATACAAGGCAGACGTGCTGA
>NZ_JBQKJR010000121.1:0-2751 GCF_052117165.1 Agathobaculum sp. LCP25S3_E8 | reverse complement strand
TGCGTTTTCTTCTGGGGTACGATTCTTTCTAGCCATTATAAAAATCCTCCAATGTGGTGCTCCTATTCTACACCACATCGGAGGTTTACACAAAGTTTGGGATGGCCTCTCCGTTTGATGTGAGAACATTGCCATTTAAATTTGACCAACAGGGTAAAAGCGTTTCGGATGATATTCTCCAAATTCTAAGCAGTTTTAAAAATCATTCTGAACTGCCGGCTGCACTGGATTTGCTACTGATGCATTATAAAAAGCGTCCGGATTTATTCGAACAGTTTTATAGTATATATACCCAACAGTTTGAAGTTAATTTGAACTCTCCTCACTTTGAATATTTTACTCAGAGCGCGGTAGTCAAAAATCTTTGTGAAGCGGTGAATGACACCCCGAAAGATTCAAACATATTAATTTTATTCGTTCGCATTGCGAGCCATTTTTTGATGCTTGATGTTTCAAAGGCAGAGAGTGGCCGACACAATACCGTGACGTTTTACACGATGACACTTCTACCAGATCAGCCTGTTTTGGAATACCGAAAGATGCTTTTGTCTCAACTCTATCAGATCTATCAGCGTGGAGATTATGGAGAAGTGCAGGATGAAATTGAGCGAATCCTATATAAGTATGGCATGCCTCGCTATGGCGCTGATACAGGTTTGGATGTGGTGAGGGCCGAAATTGAAGAAGTTATGAAATTCTTCTCCCTATTCCGACCTGAAAACTTGTTCCACTGCTTACTCGCGGCACATATCAAACAAGTTGCAAAACACATTGATTATTGCGTATTGGACATACTGTCTCCGTTTCTTAACTCGGAAAAGTATATAATATACTGTAATAAGACTACGGAAAAGCCTTGATTTATCAATGGTTTTTAGCTTCCGTAGTCTTTTCTTTTTCTGGAAAACCCAACAAAACCCCAACAGGTTTATTATTGGTTGTTTCTGCTGGAATGATTTCCCGTCTATCTTATCTATATTTTCCCGGTCAATTTGGTCAACCGATAAGTTATGACACGATACAACACGGCATGAATAATTACAATAAGGCGAAAGGTGACCAGGGTGTTGGACAATTCATGGTCACGACAAAATTGTTTTGGTCACTCTTTTTATCGTGTCACTGGCATTGAAAACCTCAAAGGCTATTCGCAATTTGTTCAATGCCATTCGCTATCTTTTTGTGGAATGAAGTGATACAATAGAGTCGTAACTAAGATATGTCAAGTGAATCTATTACCGTTTGCGTGACTGCTCTTGTTACCTTCCTTTGATTATCCCCGTACCTCTTTCTGTTTCCTGCCTCAGAAAGCAACTGCAACAACGAAAAGCCCTTGAGAGTTTTGCTCCCAAGGGCTTTTCGTTCAATTAGCAGAAACCACACCTTCAACTTCCAGGAGAAGCGCCTGGTATCTTCCGTACATATCGTCAAGGCTACGGTTCAACAGGCTCATTGCTCCTCCGATATTTAACCGAACAATTTCATCCCCTTCTCCCGTGTTAGCTGCATAAGTGATAATCTCTGACAGACAGGTCAATTCAGCAACCTCATCATTCAACTTGTCCCACTCTTTCATAAGCTGTTTCATATCCTTCATATCCTTCATATCCTTCATAGCTTTATTACCTCCATTCCTGTAACTTTGGCGTTATCCAGGCAAGATACAATACGGTTTGTCCAGGTTATTAACACCAATCCACTGTTATTCATCCTCATTTTGCAAATCACATTGTCAAGCTGGGTGTCAGGGATGAAAATGCGTTTCCCGTCTGCATCGTTCCCAACCGCTGCCAGCCATCCAAAGGTATCCTTGTCCATAAGCGGGATGTCCTCAGGCATATTCTCCGTAAGAACTGAGGATGTTACTTCTGCTTTGCTGTCGTTAATACACGTCAGAAAAGGAACATACATCTCAGAAGGAACAAATGCTTTGCGTTCCTCCACTTGATACGGAGTGGTATATTCTACTAACATATAGAAGGGAAGAATACTTTATGCGTGATACAAGTTCTATCAACAATTCTGCTTTAATGGGAAGACTTATATGTGATCCCAAACTCGAATATGTTAATGGTGACATTCCTGTATGCACCTTCGAACTGGCCGTTACCGGCCGTACTTCCAGGACTGGGGAAAAGATCAGTTGCATCCCCTGTGTCGCATGGCGTGAAAATGCTCAATTTGTATCGCAGCAATTTTCTAAAGGTATGCTCGCCATTGTGACGGGTCAGCTCACCTCTCGCATATGGCAGGATACGCAGAAGAATTGCCATCTCACTTTTGAAGTTCAGTGTGATCGGACGCAATTAGGTGAAACTAAATGTCAGCGTATGTGCCTTGGAACTGCGGAAAGGTTTACAAAAGGGCCGATAGGTGGATTGCAGATTACAGCAATCGATGTGGTCAGTGGTGAGGTGTTATCCGGTGCTGCTTATGACCTATATCGTTCCAATGGTGATATTGCAGCGCAGAATATTCTGTCCGGCGGGGATTGTGCTGCACATATCGTTAGCTTGCCTGTCGGTGATTATAGTATCACCGAGGTAACCGTACCGCAGGGATATGACCCTAGCCACGGCGAAGCATCACCTGAGCAAAGTGGGGACGGGCGATGATGTTGCCGCCGGCCAACGTTTCTACTTCTGGAGTGATACAATAAAACCGCACACCCAAGGTGGTATAATGAAGAACAGAAAGGGTGTTGAAGATGGGACAGAAATACAGTGCAGAATACAAGGCAGACGTGCTGAA
>NZ_JBQKJR010000120.1:0-2778 GCF_052117165.1 Agathobaculum sp. LCP25S3_E8 | reverse complement strand
GCAATCCTGTCTGGATTTTATTCTTGTAAAGTAAATTCGCTCAAAGCGGAAAACATCCATAAGGCGGTTATCTCGATGCTCTCTATTGTGATGCAAAGTATCCTTCTACTAACTCAGCCGTACTGCCAGGATAAGTGCGTCATGGAGAATGTAAGTGAATCATCGCAAGGGTCGTTACAGGGAATAGGCGAAATCAGGCTGATACGCCTACACCAAAAGGTGCGGAGGTGGCTGTGGGAACTTTCGCAATCCCCCAGCAAATGGACATAAATCCTCCCGGCTCAAAGATGGCTCCTAAAACGCACACAACTATTTGTTACGCGGAACGTGGTAAGCCCTATGCGTTCCTTCGCAGAAATGCGGAGGTATCAACCCCGTAAGGGGAAGAAATGACGCAGAGGGTAGAGGAACGGGATAAAAAGCGAATGCCTGCCCTGTAACGGGGCAGGATAGGGGTTCAAACTTTGCCCCAGCCCGAAAGGGTGCTGACTTGTCCCACGGTATTTCATAGCAAGAAAAGGAGGTAAACCTATGAACGGTAATTGTTCAACGACGGGGTGTAAAAGCCCTGAGAGATTACCGGACGCGGCGGCGCTGGAACAGCAATGGAGATCCATTGACTGGAAGAAAGCGGAAACCGAGGTCAATAGGCTGCAAACCAGGATTGCTAAGGCGACCCAAGAGAAGAAATGGAACACAGTGAAGCGATTACAGTATCTTTTGACCCATTCGTACGATGCAAAAGTGTTGGCGGTACGGAAAGTGACCACCAACAAAGGGAAAAAGACGCCGGGCGTGGACGGTGAGCTGTGGTCTACCCCAGCCGCTAAAATGCGCGGTGTCCTGACCCTGACCGACAAGGGCTACAAAGCAAAACCTCTGCGCCGGGTGTTCATTGAGAAAAAGGGCAAGAAGGCGAAACGTCCGCTGGGCATCCCCTGTATGTATGACAGGGCTATGCAGGCGCTCTACGCCCTGGCTCTCGACCCGGTATCAGAGACAACAGCGGACACAAAATCCTTCGGCTTCCGCAAGGGGCGCTGTGCGCAGGACGATTGTGAATATATCTTCACAGCGCTCAGCCGCAGGAATTCCCCGCAGTGGGTGCTGGAGGGCGACATCAAAGGGTGTTTTGACCATATCAGCCATGACTGGCTCATTGAGCACATCCCAATGGACAAATCTGTATTGAAACAGTTTCTGAAAGCAGGTTTTATATTTGAGCGGGAACTGTTTCCCACTGATGAGGGTACTCCCCAAGGCGGCGTCATCTCCCCTATTCTCGCAAACATGGCGCTGGACGGAATGCAGAAAGTCCTCTCGGATCGTTTCCACACCAACCGACTGGGCAAAGTGGACCTTCGATTCAAAAACGCCCATAAGGGAAATCTGGTGCGCTACGCCGACGATTTCATTGTTACTGCGGCTACAAAAGAGATTGCGGTGGAAGCAAAAGAAATCGTCCGCGATTTTCTGCAAACCAGAGGGCTGGAGCTGTCCGAGGAAGAGACGGTTATCACCCACATCGACGACGGTTTTGATATGCTGGGCTGGACATTCCGCAAATTCAAGGGAAAGCTCATTGTCAAGCCGTCCAAGAAAGCGCTGAAAGCCCTTAAATCTGCCCTGTCCGAGACGATTCTTGGACGTGGTAAGGCTTGGAAGCAGGAAGTCCTGATTGAAAAGCTGAACCAGCAGATTCGTGGCTGGACGAATTACCATCAATCGGTCTGTGCCAGTGAAGCCTTTGCCCATATTGACTACATCCTCTACGAATTACTGTGGCGATGGGCGAAGCGCCGCCATCCCCATAAGGGGCAGTGGTGGGTCTCCACCAACTACTGGCACCGCAGAGGCAACCGGAACTGGGTGTTCTGCACCGAGGACAAGGAACTTTTGCGGGTGGACCACATCCCCATTGTCCGCCATACCAAAGTACGAATGGACGCAAATCCCTATTTTGACACCCAATACTTCATTGACCGCAAATTCCAGCATGGTATGAAGCGGCTATCTGGACGCTTTAAGCAAATCTGGAAAAACCAAAAAGGGTGTTGTTATCACTGTGGACTTCCCATGGACATCAGCGACGAGAGGGAGATTTTCTTCAAAGTCCCGAAAGCCATGGGCGGCAAGGACGAGGTGCGCAATATGGCCTACGTCCATAAGCATTGCCAACAAATTTTCTTGGAACGCCGCGCGAAAGCGTGATGAAATGCTTGAGCCGTATGAGTGGAAACGCTCACGTACGGTTCTTAGACGAGAAAGCGGGAGTAATCCCGCCGACTTAGTCGACTATGCACCGCTTGTCCGCGCCCTAGGCGGCGAGGTGGTTCAAATTGCGGCAGGCAGTCACAACCACATCAATGCGATGGACATGACCAGCGGTTACGGCGAGGAGGACGACACCGTAAACGGCCCTCTGCTGCTGAAAAGCCAGTTCGTCATGTCTCTGTGCGAACAGCTCATGAAACCTTCCCTGATTGACGCGAAAGAGCGTTCTATCATCGCGCGGTGCGTGAAAAGCGTCTATCAGAACTACACGCAGGACGGTACGCCCTCTCCCACACTGAAAGAGTTCCGCGCGGAGCTGCTGCGCCAGCCGGAGCCGCAGGCCCAGTCCATCGCGCTGGCGCTGGAACTGTTTGTAGACGGTACGCTGGATGTGTTCGCCTACTCCGTGCTGTCAGCCTTGTCCGCCACGGTCTCATAGTCACACGGTTGACGTGCCAGCCAGCGGCCAGACACCATGGCTTCATACTCAGAAGCCGGACACAG
>NZ_JBQKJR010000119.1:0-2863 GCF_052117165.1 Agathobaculum sp. LCP25S3_E8 | reverse complement strand
TTATGATACAGGAGCAAGCGTCCACGCAGCGTCCACAAGGGCAAAAAAAGAACCCGGTCGAAAAACCAGGCTCTTTGAAGCAAATATTGATAGGAAAGGGGTCAATCTTCCAGTGTGGCCAGCGTCATCTCCGCCCACGAATACTGGCTCATATACTCGCCCGCATAGGCGTTGACGCCGGACGGCAGACCGTGCAGAAAGTCATAGTAGTCGCAGTCGAACTTCTCCGTTGCCACGGCAAAGCTGTTGCGGTGTTTCAGGAAGATGGATTCTGCGTCCGCCGTCCGCAGGGTGGCCGAGAGATCGGAAACAAGCTTACGCAGATTGCTTTTCTGTTGCAGGAGGGGGATCGCATCCTCGAAGAGTGTGGCGCAAAGCTGCTCCGTATTCATGATCGCGCCCTTGCGGTCCACGAGCAGGGCCAGCAGCTCCTTGGTCTGTCGGCGGGTAAAGCGGATCGGAACGCCGTCCACAAAGATCTCGAAATTGCCAAAGCACTGGATGCGGACGCGTTTGCCATGCCCGATGGTTTCCGGCGGTATTCTCAGGTTTTCCATGGCATCCTGTACCTTTTCCACCGTTGCGGGCTTGAGCAAATAGCCGCTGGCGTGGAGGTCGAAGGCGTCGATGGCGTATTCGCTGTATCCGGTCACAAAGACGATGTTGGTCTCGCCGTGCTGGTCTTTTAGGCGTTTGGCCAGTTCCAGCCCGTTCATGTCCCGCAGTTCAATATCAAGGAAGGCGACAGCGCAGGGGGTGTTTTCAGCAAACACCAGCGCGTCCGCGCTGGTGCGGAAGGGGTAGACCTCCGCCTCCGGCAGTGCACGGCGCAGCACAGTTTCCAGTCCCTCCAGCGCATTTCTCTCATCATCGACAGCCAGAATGTTCATGTCAGTTTCTCCTTTGGAAGCTGTATTGTGGCAGAGGTCCCGCGGCTTTTTTCGCTTTGGATCGTCAGTGTCCCCCCGACCATGGCGGCCAGACGGGCGCGCACGTTGTCGATGCCGATGTGGGTGCGCCCGTCATATTGCGTCTCCTGCGGGTCATAACCCACGCCGTCATCGGCCACGGTGATGGAAAAGCAGGTCGCTTCCTCTCGCGTAGAGATGGTGACGGTGCCGCCGCCCGATTTCTTGCCCACACCGTACTTCACCGCGTTTTCCACCAACGGCTGCACCGTCAATGCAGGAAGCAGAAAGCTGTCAGCTTCTATATCATAGACGACATTCAGTTCCGACTCGAAGCGCATTTGCTCCAGGGAAAGGTAAATTTTGATGTGCTTGAGTTCCTTGGAAAACGGAACGGGGGCGGTGCGCCTGAGAGAATCCAGATTCCCGCGCAGATAATCCGCAAAATCATTGAGCGCTGTTTGCGCTTTCATCGGATTTTTTTCACACAGTACGCTGATAGAAGTGAGGGCGTTGAACAAAAAGTGTGGCTGGATCTGGCTGAGCATGATGTTGATCCGGCTATCAGACAGTTCTGCCGACTGTTTGGCGAGTTTTGTTTCCATGTGTGCAAGCTGTATCTCCTGCTCCATAGCGCTGCGCGTCTGCTGCGTGTGAAGTATCACATACAGCAGCACCAGCGAAAGAGTCGGTGCCAGAAGCAATGGCGTGACCGGCCAATAGGATTCCAGCAGATACCCGATCAGTGGAAATATTCCGTAAGTAGAGAGAATACAGGTATCTCTTCTGCCCAGCACCCGATGATGCCATACCGTGAATAAAACGCAGAAAATTAATAGCAGTGTGCCCAACAGCCAGAAGAGCTTATAAAGCGGGCCCTCGATCTGGTTGCCGTCTGCGTCGTACCAGATGTACCAGTCATTGAACAAACAGAATATCCAAAGCAGGATGACCACACCGCATATAGCCGATACAGCGCGGGGAAACACAAAAGAAATAGGCTTTTTTTGAGAGATGAAGTTGGAAAGGAAATAGGTATAGGCTACGGTCAGGACCACCGTCATGATGTCGGTAATCAATGTGAGCGTTTTTACCAGCGGGATTTTGCCCGGTGTCGGCTCGTTCAGCAGGAGCCATATCGCCGAATCGCCGATCAGAAGCAATGTCTGAATGGAAAGAACGGCGACAAACAGCCTGTTCGTCTTTGTCCTGTACTGGCGTTCTTCCCAGCAGCCCAGCAATAAGATCGCCATAATAGATGCCGCAAACAATTCCACTCCGGCACTGAGAAAATTTAAATTGCCATCGCTTGGCATAGGTTCCACACTCTTTTCATACAGCCGAACAGATTACGCAGGAATATATTCCTGCGTAATGGGGGTACCCCCATTACGATAACCCTCTGTTTTATTTCAAATTAATAATATCAGTTTTCGTGCAAGTTAGACATGCCTTTTTCCTGCTTAACCAACAAAGTGAGCGTACTACTGCAATATGATTGTAGCAGATAAGCACCTTTCTCTCAAGCAACAATTTGGGGTACGCAGCATACTGTCGATCTTATTGATGCCGTCTATAATCTTACATTAAACTTGGAATAGCCCAAAAATATTCCACTTGACTTTTGAAACGAAAACGGATATGGTGCCGTCTAATAGGATGAAGCCGCTTCAAGTACCGGGGGAAACACTATGGAACAAATCGAAACAAAGAAAGCTCAACTTTCAGCCGCCATGGGAGACCAGCAGATCATTCAGTTGTTCTTTCAGCGGTGTGAGGAAGCCATTACCCAGACCCAGAAGAAATATGGTGCGCTGTGCCGCAGTGTGGCCCAGCAGCTCCTGACTGACCCCAGGGACACGGAAGAGTGTGTCAGTGACACCTACCTTCGTGTCTGGAATGCCATCCCGCCGGAACGCCCCCGCTCTTTGCGGGCCTATCTGGCCCGCATCACC
>NZ_JBQKJR010000118.1:0-2930 GCF_052117165.1 Agathobaculum sp. LCP25S3_E8 | reverse complement strand
ACCGGCTCCACAGAGAATCAAAAGCTGCAAAGAAACCAAACGATAGATTTGCCCTCGTTCTCCACCAATCGCACGAAGTGTTCCGTATTCTTTGATGCGTTTTGTGATAGAGATTTTCAGAATGTTGTAGATTACCAGCCCAGCCGCCAGCAAGACCAGCACACCCACCAAAATACACGCCGCAGTCATAAATGAAAATCCCGTACCGGTATCGCTGTCTACCGCTTCATCATAGGAAATACCAATAGCGTCAAGCAAAACCCAGTTATATTGGATATACCGTTCATCCACGTTCAAATCTTCTGCGAGAGCATAAATGATGTTTTGAAAATTCTGCTTGTCATAAGTCTTAAAATCTGTGGAATAAAGCAGATAATCTTCTGGCAACAGTTCTTCTGCGGTTCCCTCACCGACAATCCCCTCAACCGTACCAGATGCGTAGCCGATATAGCTGCTTTCCAGAATGCCCGTCAATACAAAATCAGCAGAATATTCTAACTCTGACAGCGATCCATCCATAACGGAAACACTCAAATCCAGAGAAACGGTATCGCCAATTACAGCGTCCAATCCAAGATATTGAAGCGCATCCTCCGACAGGGCAATCTCAATCGCTTCCTCTGGTAATCGTCCCTCTTTTACGTTTCCGATTGCCGGGTACATAGATAATGCGTTATCGTGATATTCCCGAAGATATAAAGATAAACTACTGTTGCCTAATGGTGTGCTGCCGATAAAGATCGTATCGCCTACATCATATAGGCGATCATCTTCATGCAGCTTTTGCGCCTGTTCCTTGCCAAGCTGATGAAAGGTTGCATAACGGTTTCCGTTCAGACCCGCCGCCTGCTGAATACGCATGGATTGCAATATACCAATAGACTGACCGATCACTGTCGTCATAATCGTGGACATGATAACTGCAACCAAGATCAGGATTGCCGTGATTTTCTGTGCTTTCAGTTCTTTCCATGCAAGAGCTAAATAAGATTTCATCTTGCTGTCACCTCCGAAAGAACACCGTCCACAATTACAAATTGCCGGTCTGCCATTCTTGCAATGCGGCTGTCGTGAGTGATGATAACAAGCGTTTTCCCCATCTTTTTCCATATGCTTTGCAGCATTTCCATAACCTCGCCGCCGCTCTTGCTGTCCAGATTTCCAGTCGGTTCGTCAGCAAAAATAATATCCGGCTTTGCAATCAGGGCACGGGCAATCGCTACACGCTGTTGCTGACCGCCGGAAAGTTCATGGGGCAAATGGGTCAGCCGTTCACGAATACCTAACAAATCCGTAAGCTGATTTAGATATACTTCGTCCGGCTGCTTTTTGTCCAGAAGCAGGGGCATGATGATGTTTTCTTTTGCGGTCAGCACAGGGAGAAGATTGAATTGCTGAAAGATAAATCCGATGCGCCGACGGCGAAATGAGGACAGTTCTTTGTCATTAAAACGATAAATGTCTTTTCCATCGTATGTCAGACTGCCGGAAGTCGGCTTGTCCAGTCCAGACAACAGGTGGAGCAAGGTACTTTTGCCGCTGCCAGATGGCCCCATAATAGAAATAAAATCGCTGGATGCAATTTCAAGGTTGACTTTATCCAACGCAACGACACGGCTCTCGCCGCTGCCGTAGATTTTCGATAGTTCCTTTGCTTCAATGTTCATAAAAAACACTCTCCTTGTTTATAATATAAGGAGAGTGTAAAACAGAAATCTCAAAAAACGCTCAAGGTTTCTGATTTATTTGGAAAGAAGCAGTAGCCGTTGCGCCATAACTTTTTCTGTTTTCCAGTGTAAGTGTTCCTCCATGCTTCAGACATAGTATCTGGCTGCTGTATAGCCCCATACCAAAGTGTGCGGAGTCTTCTTTCATTTTTCCAAACGGTTTCGGGCCGCTTTGTATTAACTCCACAGGATAGCCTGGCCCATCGTCTGTAACTGATAGATGCAAGAAGTTTCCTTTCCGTTCCAAATGAATTTCAATTTTACTCTTTGCAAACCGAGCTGCATTTCCAATTAGATTTTCAGCAACGGTTAAAACCAATCCATGATCTAATTGTATTGTCCCCTTATCAGGTGCGGAAACAGACGGTTCTAATGCTCCTGCAAGAATTTTTGCTGTTTCCTCTAATTCAGAATGTAGCAGTGAATAGGAATACTCGTTTATCCGCACTGGCATTTGTTCTAATCGTTGGATGCTACTCATAGCTTCTACATACCGTTCAATCCGTAATGTATAGCTTTCCAATCTGTCAATGGCTTGTTCATCTGCTGTTCCCTGCCGCAGTAATTTTATAGTTCCCTTTAAGACCGTGATCGGATTGCGCAAGTCATGGGAAAAGGCGGCATTTAGCCTTTTCCGTTCTTCTGCCTGCCGCCACAGTTCCTGATTTGATTTCAGAAGTTCTTCACGCATAGTATCAAAGGCGGTGCAGAGCTGCCCCAATTCATCATCAGAATGGACAGGCATAGAAAAGTCAAGGTCATGGTTCCGAATCCGTGAAATCCCATTCCGTAGCGTGGAGATTGGCTGTTTCAATTTGATATGATAATATAATATGCCGGATAGAGCCAGCCCGCCCATAGGGAGAACAATGCAGGACACAATTTGAATGATACCAAGCATGGACAATATATTTTGCTGGGTCTCTGTGGGGGTTTCCATTTTAACGATTGAACCGTCTGCTAAAATTTCTATTCCACCGGAGGGAAAGGTGCTGCTGATTGAATTGCATATCATAAAGACTAAGCCTAACATCAGGAGAGCCACCAAAACACAGGAAGCAGATAGGACGAGAAAAGTTTTCTTTAATTCCATATTTTTCAGACGTTCCACCGATAACCACACCCCCAAACTGTATCAATATAACTGTGAAGCGTACAAGCAGCCAGCTTCGCCCGGATTTTCCTGATATGTTCCATGACAGT
>NZ_JBQKJR010000117.1:0-3204 GCF_052117165.1 Agathobaculum sp. LCP25S3_E8 | reverse complement strand
ATCTTCTTGAATTCTGGTGTGTAGCGTTTGTTTGGTATTCCTTTTGGCATAATAAAGCACCCCACTTGTTATCCAGTATATCATACTGTCTAACAAATGGGGTGCAGTTCATTGGCACTTGCCGGTATTTTTTTTGTTTGATTGCCTGCATAGCCTATCTATACTCACATAAATGATATGTAATATACTAAGGAAAGTGATAAACCGGTCGATATATATAAAGATTAAGCATATTTAGAATGAGGGGGAGGCATTAACAGATTGGAGAAAGCACGCAGCAAAAAAGAGTCTCAAAAAAGGAAAATCAATCTTAAGCTGTTTGCGATACTGGCTGCGATGACCTGTTTGTTGCTTTTTGGATTATTCCGAATTATCATTGTTCGCAGTGCGGCCTGCACCTATGTGATGACGGATGGCGAGCGGTATGAAACCGTGCGGCTCTATCCTGGTACGGTGGAAGAAGCATGTAGCAAAGCGGGATTCCGTAACGTCGAGGTTGTCAATCGAAAAGATGATGACGGCATTGTTTACTTGACACTTAAAGAAACCTTTGATGTGTCAATTCAGACCAGCGACGGGACATTGACCATACGCACGGCGCCCTGCACGGTGGGAGAGCTGCTGGAGGCAAACGGTATCAGTGTTGGCAGTGATGATATCGTAACGCCGGACATAGATGATTGGTTGTCGGACAGTACGCAGATTACGGTCACACGTGTTACCTTTACGACAGAAACAGAAACAGAGAATATCCCGTTCTCCGTAGAAGTACAGTATGACACCCAGCTGCTCAAAGGACAGCAGGAAATTGCCCGATATGGTGAAGATGGAGAAAAAAGCATTGAGTACCGGGTTGAGGAACATGACGGAGAAGAAGTTTCCCGCGAGGTTGTCAACGAAAAAGAGGTAAAAGCACCAGTCAATTGTATTGTCAAGCAGGGAATCCGCATTGCACAAAACAAACAGGAAGAGCAGGCGGCTGCTGCAGAGTCACAGACAACAGTAAGCAACCAGACCTTGCCGTCAAGCCAACCGGAAACCGAGAGTACCGGTGAGTTGTCTACTGCGGGCCGCTCTCAGGTTTGGTCTGTTCCAGCAGGAATTCAAGACGATACTGAGAATAAAATTATTACAGCGGGCGACGGTTCAAGCTATGAATATACGGCGGTGATTGACGTAACGGCAACTGCCTATCATCGGATAGAGGATGGCGGTGAAATCACCGCATCCGGTACGGTGACCCAATACGGAACTATTGCGGTTGACCCGCGTGTAATTCCGCTGGGCAGCAGGCTGTATGTAGTATCTGATGGTGGAGATCAATCTTGGTCCTATGGACCGGGTCTGGCGGAGGATACCGGTGGATTGATTAAGGGCGCAAAGATTGACCTGTTTTTCATGACCGGCGATGAGGCAAATGATTTTGGCATTCGCCCTGCAAAGGTGTACATTTTAAAAGATTGATGTACGGTATTAATTGCGCTGTTGCGTGGTCGATACTAACAATAGCGATTCGAGGAAAGGGTCGCAAATGCAAAAGGGAGGTGGCTTGAATGATGGATAGCATTGCTGCAATGTCTGTGAACATGCATGCGGCTCAGCTTCAGCAGAGTGTCTCAATCTCGGTAGCCAAAAAAGCAATGGATTCTACAGAGCTTGCAGCACAGGAACTGCTGGAGATGCTTCCGGATACTTCCGGCATGGGGCAGGTCATTGACACATATGCATAAAAAAGAACGGCACCACATGTGCCGTTCTTTTTTTATGTATTTTTTATTAGGGGGTTGGTTCTGTTTTAACCGCAGTTTCGCCCTCTGTCGGCAAATCGTCGGGAACATCAGTTGGGAATTCGATTTGCTCTACTTCATCGGATGTCTCACCAACCTGTCGATACAGAGTGGTGCAGTCAGATGAGATAAAATAGGTTCCCATCAGAGAATTGGTACCGACAGAATTCTTTCCGTATACATAGACTGTCAGACACGCCTGACCATCTACCATAACAAAGCCGGGGCCGGGCTTGAGGCTGTATTCCGACATGGAATCGCCGGGCAGTCCGATTTCAGCCGGTGTGACCGTACTCATCAGTGCCTTTGCGCCCGAGAAGGAAAGGAATGTACCGGCTTCCTGTAAGGAAGTGACGAAATCCTGTCCATCGGTTTTGTCCAGCGTAATGAGGACGCTGGTAGGCGTCCAGTCGATACGCACCCGGAAACGCATTTGTCTATCCTGCTCATAGTCAGAGTAAGGCAGCAACGTGGTATCTTCAGACGATCCGGTATCTTCGGATTCTGCTTCGTCTGTCCCCGCTTCCGTATCTGTACCCTCCGAAGTGGAGGCTGTTTCCTTTTTCTGCGGTGCTCCGCTGCTGTCCGTTGCTACCGCCTGACGGATAAGCGTAACAGAACCGGTATCGCTTTCAAAAGATGGTTCGTCCTCACTTTTGGTGTGGAGTGCAATATCATCTCCTTCCAAAAGGGTAACATACGATTCGGCAATGGAAGCAGGCTTGCCTTCCACAAACTGCTGATAGTCATAAGAAAGATAATTATGCGTTTCGGCTGTGGTAGCAGTATCGCCGGTGCCTTCGGTTTCCCCATCTCCGGTGTCATCCGATGTATCCTGTGTATCGTCTTCATCAGAAGCATTCTGTTCACCAGTATCTCCTGATGCATCCGGACTGAGCGTTGCAACCAAGCGCCCACCGGTTTCATCATTTATGAACTGCTCAATAGAAGGAATGGTATCGCCCTCAAACGTATAGTAAGCGAGAAGAGCATCAGCAGATTCCTCCTTGCCGCCACAGGCGGAAAGCAGCGCACACAGGATTAGGGAAAACAATAATCCTTTTTTTTTCATTCGCTCTCATTGATTCTCCTTTGAAATATTTTTACAGTAATAATAGTACATGTTTTTGCATGGAAACGCAAGGGAAAACCTGTAAAAAAACATCATATCGGGAAAAAGAAGGAGACAAATAAAAAATAATAAATAATCGAAAGCTGTCGTTAATTAAATCCAAAATTTGACGATATAAAATATATTCTATGACGCTAAAAAGGGTGGTTTTGAATGAAGAGTGTGAAAGGAAAAATTGGAAATGTCAAGAAATGTGCAGTCTGGAAACACCCAAAATCTGAAAAGCATGGTAATACAGCGCAGTTTTCCGAAGTGGAGCGTAGCGGAACGCAGGAAAACTGCGGC
>NZ_JBQKJR010000116.1:0-3239 GCF_052117165.1 Agathobaculum sp. LCP25S3_E8 | reverse complement strand
GCACCGTTACTGCCACGGGCGGCATATATGCCGCGGGCATCGGCGGCGGCAAGACCGGCAGCAGCGGCACCATCGACATCAGCGGCGGCAAAGTCACAGCCACCGGCGGCGGCCGATTCGGCGCAGGCATCGGCGGCGGCCAGGAAGGCTCCGGCGAAAGCATTACCATCTCCGGCAGCGCCGCTGTCACCGCCACCGGCGGCGAAAGCGGCGCCGGTATCGGCGGCGGCTGGAGCGGCGACGGCGGCACCATCACCATCAACGGCGGCAAAGTCACTGCCAACACCGGCGGCACCGCCTCCGGCGGCGCAGGCATTGGCGGCGGCCACAGCGGCAACGGTGGTCAAATCACCATCAGCGGCGGCACCGTCGAAGCCACCGGCGGCGCCAAGTTGGGCGGCGCGGGCATCGGCGGCGGCGTTAATAGTGCCGGTGGCGTTATTACCATCACCGGCGGCACTGTCACCGCCACCGGCGGCAGCCAGCCCTATTATGGCGGCGCGGGCATTGGCGGCGGCAGCAACGCCTCCGGCGGCGAAATCACCATCACCGGCGGCACCGTCACCGCCAATGGCGGCACTTCCAGCCAACGGACCGACGCCGGCATCGGCGGCAGTGGCGGCACCTTTGAAACCACCGCCTCCGGCAAGGCCATCATCAAGGCCAGCAGTATCACCGACCAGAGCAAAAAGAGCAGCTGGAGCGGCATCATCTTTGAGCGCAGCACCGGCGGCGTTTATGGCACTCAGTCTCTGAGCAGCACTTTTGAAGTGAAAAACGGGGAAACCCTGCTGATCGCCGAGGGCGCCACCCTGACCACGCAGGGCAAGCTGACCAACAACGGCAATATCTATGTGGACGGCACCGTGAGTGGTACTGTGAACGGCAATGTGTATTACCCCCTGACGCTCACAAATTGTTCCGCCTCAGGTGCGACTGTTGACTACAATAGCGCTTCTTATGGCAAGGCGGGCGGATCTATCAAGCTGACTCCTGACGAAAAAACCGGCTATCTGTTCGATTCATGGACGGTGACCGACGGCGTAACGATTTCCAACAACAGTTTCAGCATGCCTTCCAAAGCCGTGACCGTGACGGCTAATTACCGCGAGGCTGCGACAATCACCACTCAGCCGCAGGGCCAGACCATCGACTATGGCAACGATGTTACACTCAAAATTGTCGCAAAGAATCCCAACGGCACAGCGGAAGGGCTTTCCTACCAGTGGTATGCAGGAAACAATCCGCTGACGGGAAAGACCTCGGACACGCTGACCCTGACCAAACCCAATGCCGGGACCTATAATTACTTCTGCCGGGTCACTTATGGCGGGATCAGTATTGACAGCAACAAGGTCACGGTCAAGGTGAACAAGGTGGATTCCAGGCTGCTGAGCGCTCCCACTGCGAAGACACTGACCTATAACGGCACTTATCAGCATCTGGTCACCGAGGGTACAGCCGACGGCGGTACCATGCAGTACGCTTCGAGCGAGAACGGCTCCTACAGCAATGTCATCCCCACCGGCACCAACGCCGGCAGCTATACCGTCTGGTACAAGGTGGCGGGCGACAGCAACCACAACGACAGCACCCCGGCTTCTGTCAGCGTCACCATCAGCAAAAAGGAGATAACCGTATCCGGCATCACAGCCAAGGACAAGATCTATGACGGCACCACCGCTGCTGAGCTGGACTATACGGGCGTGACGCTGGCCGGCAGGGTGGGCGACGATGGCGTGACCGTCACCGCTGTCGGTACCTTTGCGGATCAGAACGTCGGCCAGGACAAGGAGGTCAACATCACCGGTCTGACTCTGCGCGGCAACAGCGCGGACAACTACACTCTGGCGGCGGAAGGGCAGCCGACCACCGACAAAGCCAGTATCAGCCCCAGGAAGGTCACTGTGACGATCCAGCCCAAGAGCAGCGTATATGGTCAGACTATCGCGGAGCTGACCGCCACGGATGACGGCATCGTACCCGGCGACACCGGCGTTTACACCCTGTCCACTACCGCCACTTCTGCCAGCCCTGTGGGCACCTATGACATCACCGGCACATCTAATTCCACGAACTATGACCTCACCTTTACCGGCAGCGACGGTGCTTACACCATCACCGCAGCGTCCCAGTCCGTCTCCGTCACCCTGGAGGACTGGACCTACGGCACCCCCAACGAGCCTGTGGTGACCGGCAACACGGAGAACGGCACCGCCACCTACCGCTACAAGGTTCAGGGCGCTGATGACAGCACCTATGGAACCGAGAAGCCCACCGACGCGGGCAGCTACACCGTGGAGGCCACCATCGCCGCCACCACCAACTATCAGGAAACCGTAGTTTCCGATGATTTCACCATCGCCCCCAAGACTCTGACCGTTACTGGCCTGACCGCCACCGACCGGGTCTATGATGCGGACAATACCACGGTCGAGTTGACCGGCGGCACCCTTTCCGGCATAGTCTCCGGCGATGAAGAATTCGTTTCCGCCACGATGCCCACCACCGGCACCATTGCGAGTGCCGATGTGGGAACCAAAAATGTTACCATCGACCCCATCACCCTGACCGGCACCAAGGCGGGCAACTACACTGTGACCCTGCCCACCGACGTCACCGTGACCATCTCTAAGGCGGAACCCAATGTGGGTGAGGTCAGCTATAAGGACGGCCCCATCTACACCAGTACCCCGCTGAACAGCATCACTCTGAGCAAGACCGGTGCCACTGACGGTACGCTGAAGCTGACGGATAACCAGACCCTGACGGCTGGTACGGCTGACTACGGCTGGACCTTTACCCCCACCGACAGCACCAACTACAAAACCGTTATCGGCACCATCAGCCTGACCGTGGAGGGCGATACGCTGAGCAGCATCTCCGCTTCTGGCACACCTGCCAAAACCAGCTACCAGTACGGCGAGTCTTTCGAGACCGACGGCCTGACCGTCACCGCCACCTATGTCAGCGGCACCACCAGAGATGTCACCGCTGAGGTGACTTTCGGCGCTCTGGCCGTGGGTGATACCTCCATCGAGCTGGCCTATCAGGGCAAGACCTGCACCATCAGCGGTCTCACCGTTGACAAGGCCGACGCGCCGATGCTGGCCGATATTTCTGTCAAACAGAAGTACACCACGACCAGCGGTGAGAAAGACATCGGAGCTGCGGGTATGCCTGATAAAGCCGGAGTCCTGACCTATGCCAAGGGCACCGAGACCACAACCGGCACCGTT
>NZ_JBQKJR010000115.1:0-3352 GCF_052117165.1 Agathobaculum sp. LCP25S3_E8 | reverse complement strand
GGAGCAGCTTGCGGTGCAGCTTGATGTACTAAAGCCCATAGGCATGCTTTTTCACCGGAAATATGAAGCGGCCAAGGCGGACGGCAGCATCCGCACCGATCTCCCGGAAGAGGAATTGTTCACCACCATCACCCTGACCATGCTGGGCATGGCGGAACGGTACGCGCAAGGAATCGTATGGGCAAACAACCATACAGGCGACTATGGGAAGGAACTGTCCCACCTGAAGGACATGCTGCTGGCATGGGCCAGGGGCCCATCGAAGTGAAAAGGAATCATGAAGGGATACCCCTTCATGATAGGATGTTCCATCCCATCAAAACTTTTGACCACACGCCAATTATGAAGGAGGAAACAGAAATGAAGAAAAAAGCAATCAGTATTCTGCTGACGCTGGCCATGTGCCTGAGCTTACTGCCCGCCACGGCGCTGGCGGAAGGTGCGGATGACTACTACACCGATGTGCTGATCCCATGGAATCAGACACTGGATGGTGAGGTTCTCGACAGCAGAGGAACCTTAACGTCTGCGGCGTATGTGGCGGACAACGGCATCTACGAGATCTGGGCGGGCGGCAATGTCCTCCAGCTCCAGGCATACAAAGAACAAACGAATGGTGTTATGTCTGACGTTCAGTACGCGTTCTATGAAAAGACGACCACGATCACGACCAACACCGAAGGCGTCCGGTTCCGTTTTCATGTGGTCGACGAGACGCACATTACCATCCAGTGCATCGGCAATGCCGCGCCCTATTATAATCAGACGCAATACATTTTCCCACAATACAATCAGCCCATTGACGGCATGTATCTCGGCTGGAACAGCGTGTCCGATGTCTTTCTTTCGGATGAGCCGGTGCTGATCGAGCTCAAAGATAACGATCTGAAGTGCGTCAGCACCGGCAGGCGCCTGTTTAGCTATGGCTATCCCAAGTTCAGAAAGATGCAGGAGACCCTGTCCGTCAAAAAGGTGCAGACCTTTACCTATGACGGCACCGTGAAGCTGCCGGTCATTACCGGCACGAACAATAATCCCCAGCGGACATCGGAGGTCAATTACGGCCTGAACGGCAATGATACCTGGTACACCAAGCCCAAGGCAACGGAAGACGCCGGTTTCCGCAAGGATGGTTCGTATACGGCGTATATTCGAGTCACACGCCAAAAGGTCACAAGCTCCGGCGTCAGCGGTCAAGACACTTTTGTGTTCGGCCCGATCACGGTCAATATCGTGGCGCAGGCGCAGATCACCAGAGATGCTGCCGCCATTGCGGGACTGACCTATAACGGCAAGACGCAGGAACTGGTGTCCCCCGCGAATGGCACCGGCGGTACCGTGAAGTACAGCATGGACAATGCTAACTGGAGTACGGACATCCCGACGGCGAGAGAATCCGGAACCTATACGGTCTACTATAAGGTCTTCGGCGAAACGTTCAACGACGGAACCTCAACCGTTCCGATCAGCGACAGCGAAACAAAAAGCGTTTCCGTCACCATCGCGAAACAGGCGTTGAAGTTGAATTCGGATGAGGTGAAGCAGAATCAAGTTAAATACTTCACAGGAAGGAAGCTCTCTCCGCCCTGCATGAAAGAAGGCGAGTATGGTACTACAAGCAAAATTATCCCTGCTGATGCAATTACCTATGGCGGGAACTATTTGGAATCCGCTGTCGGGGAATATACCGCAACAGTTCAGCCATCTTCCAACTATACCTGGAAGGACGGGAGCACCAACTCGGTCTCTCTGAATTGGAAAATCAGTAGCAGGATTATTAATCTAACGGGCGTCACAGCGGAGAGCCGCCCCTATGAAGCAGGGAATCTCAATGTAAACGTCACATGGGATGGAACGATTCGTCCGATCACTATCGATGATGATGCGCAGAACGCGCTGGATGAGGCGCTGAGAGACGGGAAGTTCACCATAACGGTTGACCCCATCGGCGTGATGGAGGATGATGCGGTTGGTACGAATAAGAAGGTGAGGGTTAAAGCGACGATGACGGGTACGGATGAGTACCTCAATGGCATTAAGCTGAATTACATCGGCGGCTCTGACCACCAGCTTTACGTATTTAACTGCGCGAACATTACGAAGCCGGAATACACCCTGATCGCGCCCACGGCGGCAGAGAACCTGACCTATGACGGCGCCGAAAAGGCGCTGCTGACCACCGGCGCCTCCAGCCAGGAGGAGACCAGCGGCGTGACCGGCATCACCTATTCGTACCGGCTGGGCACAGACGGCGCGTGGAGCGCTGACATCCCCACCGCAAGCGCTGCCGGCACCTATGACGTATATTACCGGGCAAATGAAACGACCAACTATGCGGAAACGGTCTGCGAAACCCCTGTCCAGGTGACCATCAAGCCCTGTGAAATTGCGCTGCCCACGGACGATGATCTTGAGGCAGCCACTTACAATGGAAGCGAGCAGACGGCGTCCCTGAAAGAAAGCTATGCGTACCACGACAAGGTGGCGTTCACCGCCGGGCAGGTGCAGACCAACGCCAACACCTACAGCGTAACGCTCCAGCTTAAAGACAGCAACTATACCTGGCCGAACGCTCAGACCACCTGCACCCTGAACTGGACCATCGCCCCCAAGACCATCGGTATCCAATGGGGCAACAACGCTCTGACCTACAACGGCAGTGAGCAGGCTCCCACCGCCACGGCCACCGGGCTGGTGAATAGCGACACTTGCACCATCACCGTCACCGGCGGTGAGACCAACGCGGGCGAAAACTATACCGCCACGGCGACGGCAGTTGGCAACACAAACTACAAACTGCCTGACAGCGGTACCACCCAGACATTTACCATCAACCCCAAGGCGGTCACCGTGAGCATTGATTCCAAGAGTAGCGCCTACGGCGTGGCCATCGCGGAGCTGACCGCCACGGATGACGGCATCGTGCCCGGCGACACCGGTGTGTATACCCTGTCCACCTCCGCCACTTCTTCCAGCCCTGTGGGCAGCTATGACATCACCGGAACATCCAATTCCGGGAACTACGACTTTACCTTTACCGGCGGTACCAATGCCTACACCATCACCGCGGCGTCCCTGTCTCCCTCCGTCACCCTGGACGGCTGGACCTACGGCGATACACCCAAAGGCCCTGTGGTGACCGGCAACACAGAGAACGGCGAAGTCACCTACCTGTATAAGGTCTGGAGTGCTTCCGATGAAACCTATTCGCCAACCGTCCCCACCGAGGCTGGCAAATACTCCGTGAAGGCCACCATCGCCGCCACCGCCAACTATCAGCAAGATGTGGTTTACGACGATTTTACCATTGTACCCAAGGTTCTGACCGTCACCGGCCTGACGGCCACCGATC
>NZ_JBQKJR010000114.1:0-3512 GCF_052117165.1 Agathobaculum sp. LCP25S3_E8 | reverse complement strand
CATGAACATGAAGCATCTGGAGGCGACCGTTGAGGATGCCTCCATTGCTGGCTGACTTCATTCATAACAGAGTCTGCGAACTAAAGTGCGAAAAATTCTTGACACGACCCATAAGTAGGCAAGGAGTAGCGTGTTATGGATGAAAAAATCCACAGCAATGAGCAGTTGCTTTTTGCCTTGCTAAAAAGACATACGGCTTTTAATGGACAATTTTCAATCGGTGTTCACCGGCGCCTTTGTAAGAAAGAGTTTGCCCCATCTGGGGACAAGCCTCCGCCTGTAGGCGCTCCATACACCGTTGAACTTCTCAATACACCTATCTTTTGGGCTGTTGATTTTGCAGCAGATTACAAAGTCAACGGCTTATTTTATAGGCGGCCTGGTTACAGGAGCAGAGCGCCGCCACCTCCGATCTGTTTTCGCAAAAAACAGATCGGAGGTACAAAAATTGCGTGATTATCGCAAAAGTGATTATGCGATAAACAAATACAGTCCAAATATTGTTTATCGCTTCCATGACGGAGTGATTGAAGTTTCTCTGGAGGACTACCTGAAGGAGAACCCAGATAAAACAGAGCAGGACTTTGCGGAGTTGAAAGCCCTGTCCGATCAAATCTACTATGAGCAGGATAGGGCAGAGAGTACCCAGACCCGCAAGGATGTTTCCATCCACGGTTTGGAGGAAACGGACTGCTGCTCTACCCGGCCATTGGAGGAAGAATTGGAGGAACTGGCGGTAGAAGTGCAAAACCGCCGCTATACCTGGATTGCGTTGAAACGGTTATTCGCTGCGGGCGTACTTACAGAAGTCCAGAAAAGGCGTTTTCGGCTTTATGTATTCCGTGGCCTGTCCACCCGGCAGATCGGCAGGCTGGAAGGGACAAGTCATCAGGCGGTCGCAAAGTCTCTGAATCTCGCCATCGGAAAATTAAAAACTTTTTTTGCAGAGCAGAGTTAAACCCCACTATCTAAGGATGAAATAATACCCCTTCCCGAAAAAGCGGAACGAGTGACAGACAATTAGTATCTGCCACTCGTTCCACCACTAAAATTCAGAATTGTTAAGAACTTGATATGGTGGAAAATAAGAATTAGGTTCTATACTATCCTCATCTAAGGTCATGGCCGTGATCAAAGTAGTATCGAGAGCAATAGGAGGTATATCCCAATGAAAAAGTTGACAAATCAGTTTATCAGCATTATTGTAGACCAACTGGGCGCAGGAGGATATGCCCATGATCCCCTGACAGATTATCTGGAAGAAGTCAAAGAAAGAACCCGGTTTCATTACTGGCTGTTCGGACACTATCATGACAACAAAATCCTGGATGACCGATTCGTTCTTCTCTGGGAACAGATGATTCGGGTGGTGTAAACAGGCCAAAGAGAAGTGCGGGAGTATCCCGTATTTCTCTTTGGCCTGTTTTCGGTTAAGCATAATTTATCAGAAAGGAGAAACTATGAACACTCGCAAAAACATCGACTATTCTGCCATGTTTGCGGATTTGGATGCAGCAGTAACTGCTGACTTTTCTCAAGTGCAACTATACTGCGAATTAGGCCGAATTGTATGTGGTCGTTCTGAAAAGGGTGCTGCGGTTGCTGCTGCAGAATACCTGTCTGAACAGTATCCGAATGTCCCTGGTTTCTCCCCGCGCAATCTGCGGAGGATGCGTGATTTTTATCGGATGTACGAGGGCAATCAAGAACTTTTGAAACTCGCCGCAGAGATCTCCTGGACACAAAATGTTGTGATTCTGGAGGCGGACCTGAACATGGAGGAGCGACGCTGGTATCTGCTGGCCGCAAAACAGTTTGGATGGTCAAAAACCGCACTCCAGAATGCTATCCAGGAATGTGCTCATCAGGAACTCACGCTCGACGAATTTGAGGTTCCATGTTATACTGATCATGAAGAAAATCAATTGGAGAGTTCCGAAAATGATCAAGATACTTTTTCTCTGTCATGGGAATATTTGCAGAAGCCCGATGGCCGAGTTTGTGATGAAAGATATGGTGAAGAAAGCTGGTCTGGCACAGGAGTTCCAGATCGAATCAGCAGCTACCAGCACCGAGGAAATCAGAAATCCTGTTTACCCACCTGCCCGCCGGAAATTGGTCGAGCATGGAATCGACTGTTCCGGCAAAACAGCATGGCAGCTCCAGAACAGCGACTACGACAAGTACGACCTGCTGATCGGCATGGATCGCGCCAATATCCGGAGTATGTACCAGATCTGTGGTGGCGACTTTGCCGACAAAATGCACCTTCTGATGGATTTTACAAGCCGACCCGGAGAGGTAGCCGACCCGTGGTACACCGGCGACTTCGATGCGACCTGGCAGGATGTTATGGAAGGCTGTCAGGGACTGCTTGATGATTTGCTGAAGAAAAGAGGTGTGATATGAATGGGGCAAGAGGATAAGATTCAGCTTTTTGAAGATAAGCGCATCCGCACAGCCTGGGACGAGGATAAAGAGGAATGGTACTTTTCTGTTGTTGATGTCGTTGCAGTTTTGACCGATCAGCCGGATCAGCGTGGCGCAAGCAACTACTGGGCAAAGCTGAAACAACGCCTTAAAGACGAAGGTGCAGATCAGTTGCTGACAAATTGTCAGCAACTGAAATTGAGGTCCCCAAAGGATGGAAAACGGTATAATACTGATGTGGCAGATACGGAACAGCTTCTGCGTATCATCCAGTCCATACCATCTCCCAAAGCTGAGCCGTTTAAGCTATGGTTGGCACAGGTTGGTCGGGAGCGAATCGAAGAAACGATAGATCCGGAACTGACCATTGAACGGGCGCTGGAAACCTATCTGAAGAAAGGCTATACCCGTGAATGGATCAATCAGCGACTGCAGGCGATCCAGGTCCGCAAAGAGCTGACCGATGAATGGGATGCCCGTGGTGTTCAAAAGGGCATTGAGTATGCCATTCTTACAGATGAGATATCCCGAGCATGGTCCGGGATGTCCACCAGACAGTATAAGAATCTCAAGGGGCTGAAAAAGGAAAACCTGCGGGACAATATGACTACACTGGAATTGGTTCTGAATATGCTGGCCGAGGCTACGACCACAGAAATTTCCAAGCAGAAAGCACCGGAATCTTTTTCTGATAATATCGAAGTGGCTTGTGTAGGCGGTAAAGTCGCTGGAGATGCCCGAAAGGCTATTGAGTTGCAAACAGGTGTCCCTGTTATTACGGAAAAGAATGCTGCCCAACTCAATCAAGTGATAACCGATTTGATTGAAGGGGGTATCTCCGAATCGGAAGTTGACTCATCAAAACAAGAATAAATAATTTGAGTTTTGCGGAGATAACATGACATCTACAGCGTTTTGATGTTACAAAGGTAAATAGTAAAAGCAAAAGGCTGCCTGAAAGGCAGCCTTTTGCTTCAGTCTGTCGAAAAAGTCCAGCAAAAGCTGGGCTTTTTCGTTTGAGCGCGGTAAAATAGGAATAGGTGGTGAGAGCAATGCTGGAACGAGGAAAAATGGATCGGGAT
>NZ_JBQKJR010000113.1:0-3834 GCF_052117165.1 Agathobaculum sp. LCP25S3_E8 | reverse complement strand
GCCGCAGTTTTCCTGCGTTCCGCTACGCTCCACTTCGGAAAACTGCGCTGTATTACCATGCTTTTCAGATTTTGGGTGTTTCCAGACTGCACATTTCTTGACATTTCCATAAATATCGGTCTGGCATCCGATCTGGAAGGCCTTGATTTGGAGAGCATCTACGGTGTGGGCCTGTATCGCACGGAATTTTTGTTCAGTGAGCGTGCCACGGCGCCGACTGTGGAAGAGCAAATCAAAGAGTATAAAAATGTTTTCGACAGCTTGGCCGGTAAGGATTTGATTATACGCACGCTGGACATTGGCGGCGATAAAGTGATTCCGTATCTGGACTGCCCCAAGGAAGAGAATCCGTTTTTGGGCTGCCGAGGCATCCGCCTTTGTTTTCGCAATGAGAGCTTGCTGCGGGATCAGTTCACAGCACTGCTTACAGCATCTGAGGGACGGCCGTTTTCTGTAATGTTCCCCATGATTTCCAATATTGCTGAGTTTAGGAAGGCAAAGAAGATATGGGGCGAGATTGCTGCGGAATTGAAGGAAAAAGGATGCAGCATCAGCCCTGATATCCGTTTGGGGGTTATGGTTGAAACACCGGCGGCAGCGTTTTGCGCTGATTTACTCGCCAAAGAGGTGGATTTTGCAAGTATTGGCACGAATGATCTGACGCAATATGTGCTTGCGGCTGATCGTGGCAATCCGAATGTAGGCGTCAAGCTGAGTTATTATGATCCTGCTGTCTTACGTGCTATTTATCAGACGATTTCCGCCTTCCGCCAAGCGGATGTCAAAATCAGTGTTTGCGGCGAGGCAGGCTCGGATGTTCATTTCTTGCCGCTGATGCTGGCAATGGGCTTGCGCTATGTATCCGTCAGCCGCTCTTTAATTGATCGGGTGCGTTACACGGTGCTCAATACATGTGTGGAAGAACAAAAAACTGTTTTGCAGCATGTTTTAACAGTGGCAACGGAAGAGGAAGTACGCGCTGCCGTCAGCTGAAGAAACCGTAAAGAAGAAAGCCAAAACGCGGCTAATAGCCAGGAATTTGAAACCATACTATTTCGATCATGCGAGGAACAAGCCAATGAAGAAAATCAAAAACGCAAAGAACACAAAAACGCTTGGACGAATGTGTTTTAATTGGATGATTCCCGCTGTGGAATACTGGTTAGAACAGATGGCTGCTGAGGGATGGTTGCTGTGCAATTTCAACCATGTAATCTATTATTTTCAACGCAGCGAACCGATGAAATGCAGATATTATATTATATCATCGGAATTAGGTTCAAGTGATGAGAAGGCTGTGGCAAACGAGCTGCAAGGAAAAGGCGCAGTCATCTTCGGCACGGGGGTTCGCCGGTTTGGTGGACCGGAATTTGTTCTGCGTATGGGTGAAGAAACATCCGGTGCGGATCTGAAACGCTACTATTTGAAACGCAACAGTCGGATCATCAGCAGCATGCTGAGTATGATGGGAGCGTTTGGGTGCCTTGCACTATGCATCATTGCTTACTTTGGGTTTTACGCAAAGGATCTTCAGAGCGTGCTTTTCGGTAATCTCTTTTTGCTCTTGCTTGCAGGTGTCTTGGGGATTTTCTTAAGATTTTTCATATGCAAATGCAAAAAAAACCATGAACCATACTCGTTTTCAAATATCTTGAAATGAGATTAAATATGCATTGAATTCGCGTATAGTTATTTCGGACAGATACGAATTAAGCCAGATCGATTTTCCATGCGCTGAAATGCCTGTACCAAACAAAAGCTTCGGGAATCCAATCGTTTCCGAAGTTTTTGTTTTGCTTTAAAAACACCTTTCCCTTGACGTGGGCCAGGCTGTCTATGACAATTAAGTTAGGAATCGGAGGGATAATATTTTGTTGGAAAATATTCAAATTTTGGTTTCACAACTCCTTGTGATGTTTTTGCTAATGGCGGTTGGCTATGCTTGTTTTCGATTGAAATATCTCAACAATGTCGGTGCAGGCCAAATGTCACTCATCTTAACACGCATTGTCTCTTCCTGTGTCATTATCGAATCCTTTCAACGGGAATTCGATCCCTCGCTGGTCATTGCTCTGCTGGAAGCAGCTGGCTGCGCCATTTTTGCAATGGGATTGTCAATTGTGATAAGCCATTTACTGTTTCGCGCAGATGGCCCACATAAAAACTTTGCGGACAAACGCATGTGTGTGGTATTTACTAATTGCGGATTTATGGCTTTGCCGCTGCTGGATGCGCTGTATGGTTCTTATGGCTTGTTTCTCGGCTCCGCATTTATTGCTGTCAACAATGTGCTGCTGTGGAGCTACGGCGTTTCTCAGCTTTGCCGCGATACCACTCCGACTCAGAAAATTCGCAATGCAGTGCTCAATCCGGGAGTGGTTTCTGTTGCAATTGCGCTGATTATTTTCCTGACGTCGTTTGAATTGCCAACCATTCCTGCAACTTGCATTTCCTATCTTGCATCGCTCAATACACCAGTTGCTATGATCATTCTGGGCGCATTTCTTGCTCAATGTGATCTGCGCTCCTGTTTTCAGGATAAACAAGTGTATTTTGTCACTGCGCTGCGCCTGCTCATTCTGCCGCTGATCACGATGGCATTTTTCCTATTGCTGCCGCTTGACAGCATCTTGCGCAACGCAATGCTGATCAGCGCGGCGGCCCCGGTTGCCATGGTCTGTTCCATGTTCGGTCAAGTATACGGAACAGATTATCTGTTTTCTACGCGCACGGTGGCTGTTTCTACGATTTTCTCCTCGCTGACCATTCCCTTCATAATCGCGCTGAGCAGTTTGATCGGCGGCTGAAACCGCGTATTTTAAGTTATCTCCAGCGCAGTTACGAGTACATATACACCCGCTATAAGGATGTCGCATCTGAGCTGTTCTCTATTAATAAGAATTATAAGATTACAAAAGCATATTCTCATTGCAAAAGTAAGGGGAAAATTGCTTTGCTGCCTATAGAAATGTTACAGCAGCACTACAGGATCACCGATTAGGTTGACAAATGCCCCATTGCATTTTATATTTCAGGTAAGCTATAAGTAATCTTAAGGTCATGAAGCCTTACTATATTTTTATAACATTAACACACCTATCTTTTATGTCGAAAGATAGGTGTGTGTTTTTGTGCAGAGCGTTGTTTCCACATCCGAGAGCACATCCAACTTGACCCAGTGTCATTTTTGCATGTCGAAAGCAGAGGGGGTTCCATATAATTGCACCATGAATGAGATTCATTGTGTCCGCCCGATGGTGCGGACGGAAGAGGCAACGCGCTGCCACAGCTTTTCTGAGCAGGTATATAAGCAGCAACTCTCTCGTTGTAAGAAGAACGAGGTGGATAGTCTTGTCAAAATTCTGCGTTTGTGTCATGTCACCGGTCTGCATTTGAAAAAGACAGAACCGTTATGAATGCCGTCATTTACGCCCGCTACAGACAACTAACGTGAAGAAAGCATCGAAGGTCAGCTCCGGGAGTGCCAAAGCGAAAACAGGGCTGTGCGAAAAAAACGATTCGCAAGCATTTGAACGAAGATTTGGCAGTTAACCATATGATGCGGTTGCTATGGAGTGACGCGATGGTTGAGCGGATCGCAGATCTGGTGGTGATAGAAAGCACCAAGGATAGTGTACTCCTGCCAAAGCTGTCCGCACAACTTACGGATATACAGAAACGGGTGGCCAATCTGTTAGCAAAAGCCGTCACGAAAGTGACGGCTTTCAGTCTGTCGAAAAAGTCCAGCAAAAGCTGGGCTTTTTCGTTTGAGCGCGGTAAAATAGGAATAGGTGGTGAGAGCAATGCTGGAACGAGGAAAAATGGATCGGGATG
>NZ_JBQKJR010000112.1:0-3893 GCF_052117165.1 Agathobaculum sp. LCP25S3_E8 | reverse complement strand
GAAGATTTACACCTTCAAAACTGAACAATAACTACCGGCAAGCTAAGAGTATGTTCTGAGATTGCCTCTAATTTTTTAGGTCAAGCCCTCGGCCTATTAGTATCAGTCCGCTCCATACATTACTGCACTTCCACTCCTGACCTATCAACCTTGTAGTCTACAAGGGGCCTTACTCCCGAAGGATGGGAACACTTATCTCGAGGGGAGTTTCACGCTTAGATGCCTTCAGCGTTTATCTCGTCCGTACTTAGCTACCCAGCTATGCCCCTGGCGGAACAACTGGTGCACCAGCGGTACGTCCATCCCGGTCCTCTCGTACTAAGGACAGCTCCTCTCAATATTCCTACGCCCGCAACAGATAGGGACCGAACTGTCTCACGACGTTCTGAACCCAGCTCGCGTACCGCTTTAATTGGCGAACAGCCAAACCCTTGGGACCGAATTCAGCCCCAGGATGCGATGAGCCGACATCGAGGTGCCAAACCTCCCCGTCGATGTGGACTCTTGGGGGAGATCAGCCTGTTATCCCCAGGGTAGCTTTTATCCGTTGAGCGACGGCATTTCCATTCACATACCGCCGGATCACTAACTCCAACTTTCGTTACTGCTCGAACCGTCATTCTCGCAGTTAGGCTCGTTTATGCGTTTACACTCAGTGCACGATTTCCGTCCGTGCTGAACGAACCTTTGAGCGCCTCCGTTACCTTTTAGGAGGCGACCGCCCCAGTCAAACTGCCCACCTGACAGTGTCCCCCGACCAGATTCATGGCCGCAGGTTAGAATCCCAATACCCCAAGAGTGGTATCCCAAGGTTGCCTCCACAAATGCTGGCGCACTTGCTTCCAAGGCTCCCACCTATCCTGTACATGGAATACCGAGATCCAATATCAAGCTACAGTGAAGCTCCATGGGGTCTTTCCGTCTAGTTGCGGGAAACCGGCATCTTCACCGGTACTACAATTTCGCCGGGCGGGCTGTTGAGACAGTGCCCAAATCGTTACGCCATTCGTGCGGGTCAGAACTTACCTGACAAGGAATTTCGCTACCTTAGGACCGTTATAGTTACGGCCGCCGTTTACTGGGGCTTAAGTTCGCACCTTCGCTTGCGCTAAGCACTCCCCTTAACCTTCCAGCACCGGGCAGGCGTCACCCCCTATACGTCATCTTTCGATTTAGCAGAGAGCTGTGTTTTTGCTAAACAGTCGCTTGGGCCTTTTCACTGCGGCCTGCTCTCGCAGGCGCCCCTTATCCCGAAGTTACGGGGCCAATTTGCCGAGTTCCTTAACAACCCTTCTCCCGTTGGCCTTAGAATACTCATCCCATCTACCTGTGTCGGTTTGCGGTACGGGCACCTTAGTATACACATAAGCTTTTCTCGTCTCTCTCGCCAGTGACTTCCCTACTATATTTCGGTCCCTTACGCCCGGGGCAACCATCGCCCGGGTTCACCTTAAAGAAAGCGTCCCTTATGCTTAAAGTTCGGTGGTTACGGAATTTCTACCGTATGTGCATCGACTACGCCTTTCGGCCTCGCCTTAGCTCCCGACTAACCTTGGGCGGACGAACCTTCCCCAAGAAACCTTAGATTTTCGGCCATTATGATTCTCACATAATTCTCGCTACTTATTCCGGCATTCTCACTCGTATGAAGTCCACCAGTGCTTCCGCTCTGACTTCGCCCCGCATACGACGCTCCCCTACCCAATGTACAAAGTACAATGCCTAAGCTTCGGTTTCATGCTTAGCCCCGTTACATTTTCTGCGCAAAACCACTCGACCAGTGAGCTATTACGCACTCTTTGAATGAGTGGCTGCTTCTAAGCCAACATCCTGGTTGTCTTCGCAGTTTCACATCATTTTCCACTTAGCATGAATTTGGGACCTTAGCTGTAGATCTGGGCTGTTTCCCTTTTGACCACGAGACTTATCTCACGTAGTCTGACTGCTATTCATCAATTATCCGGCATTCAGAGTTTGATAGGGTTCGGTAACCTCGCGGCCCCTAGCCCATTCAGTGCTTTACCTCCGGTAATCTAAAATAACGCTAGCCCTAAAGCTATTTCGGGGAGAACCAGCTATCTCCGAGTTCGATTGGAATTTCTCCGCTATCCACAAGTCATCCCCGGCTTTTTCAACAGACGTGGGTGCGGCCCTCCACGGTGTCTTACCACCGCTTCAGCCTGCTCATGGATAGGTCACCCGGTTTCGGGTCTAATGCCTGCAACTTCATGCGCCCTATTCAGACTCGCTCTCGCTGCGGCTCCGGAACTCCAGTTCCTTAACCTCGCTGCAAACATTAACTCGCCGGACCGTTCTACAAAAAGTACCCGATCACACTTTAACGTGCTCTCGGTGCTTGTAGGCACAAGGTTTCAGGTTCTTTTTCACTCCCCTCCCGGGGTACTTTTCACCTTTCCCTCACGGTACTGCTCCACTATCGGTCACTGAGTAGTATTTAGGCTTGGAGGATGGTCCCCCCATCTTCCCAGCGGGTTTCACGTGTCCGCTGGTACTCTGGATCCGGCTAGCGCCTCATTCTTGTCGCCTACGGGACTATCACCCTGTATCGTCGCTCTTCCCAAAGCGTTCGGCTAAAAATGAAAGCTACATGTTGCCGTCCTAACCCCGGAGATATTGCTACCTCCGGTTTGGCCTCTTCCGCGTTCGCTCGCCACTACTAGCGGAATCTCGGTTGATTTCTCTTCCTCGCCCTACTTAGATGTTTCAGTTCAGGCGGTTCCCCACCGCAACCTATGGATTCAGTTACGGCTGACAGAGTATTGCTCTGCCGGGTTTCCCCATTCGGACATCCACGGATCAAAGCCCATTTGCGGCTCCCCGTAGCTTTTCGCAGCTTGTCGCGTCCTTCATCGGCTCTCAGTGCCAAGGCATTCCCCTTGCGCCCTTTACAGCTTGACCAGCTGTTAAGCGGATACCTTTCGATATCGCGAATTATTAGAGTAATCTCGGTTCTTTTAGCTATTTTGTAGTACAATCTTTCGATCGTATCCCAACAATTTTCAGAAAAACCATTATATCTTTTGCTTAATTTCTTAAGCGGAATAACAATTTGTTTCCTCTATTGTTGCTTTTGCTTTCGTTATTGTTCAGTTTTCAAGGTGCAAATGGTGGGCTTGAGATTTTTTTAATCTCACTCCCAAAAATCGCTTATACTCGCTATCGCTCGTGAAAGCGATTTGGTGGGCTTGAGAGGACTCGAACCTCCGACCTCACGCTTATCAGGCGTGCGCTCTAACCACCTGAGCTACAAGCCCATTTGATTTCCGGCGAACGGTCGTCGTTTCCGTCTTCCGACGCCCTTTGGTGGAGATGAGGAGAATCGAACTCCTGACCCCCTGCTTGCAAGGCAGGTGCTCTCCCAGCTGAGCTACACCCCCATATTACAGGGACTTCGGAAGTATTTCCACTCTTTCCACTTTTTGAAGGTTCACAATCTTTCGATTGCACCCTCTAAATTAAACAACGATACTTGCAAGCGAACTCCGATTGACCATAGGATATGAGCATTTATTCAATGCTCAGGTCTCCTTAGAAAGGAGGTGATCCAGCCGCACCTTCCGATACGGCTACCTTGTTACGACTTCACCCTAATTACCACCCCTACCTTCGGCCGCGCCCTCCTTGCGGTTAGGCTACGGACTTCGGGTATTGACGGCTCTCATGGTGTGACGGGCGGTGTGTACAAGGCCCGGGAACGTATTCACCGCGGCATGCTGATCCGCGATTACTAGCAATTCCGACTTCATGCAGGCGGGTTGCAGCCTGCAATCTGAACTGGGACAGCTTTTAGGGATTTGCTCCACCTCGCGGTATTGCTTCCCTCTGTATGACTGCCATTGTAGTACGTGTGTAGCCCAGGCCATAAGGGGCAT
>NZ_JBQKJR010000111.1:0-3938 GCF_052117165.1 Agathobaculum sp. LCP25S3_E8 | reverse complement strand
AAGACAAGACAAGACAAGACAAGACAAGACAAGACAAGACAAGACAAGACAAGACAAGACAAGACAAGACAAGACAAGACAAGACAAGACAAGACAAGACAAGACAAGACAAGACAGAGCCTAACTCTGTCCTTTTGTGCTGTTCTCATAAAATATCTTTAGGCACATTGCGCTCATGGTTTTGCTATGGGCGGGATGCGCCTTTTTGCTGTTGCTGAATACACAGGATAAACAGTCTGAAATAGTATTTTAGGAGACGTGATTATAATGGATTTCAAATGGAGCAACCGGTATCTCAGTGGGGAGGAATATCTTGATTGTGACCGCAAAAAGATATTCCAAATGGCAAACAAAGTAAAGGATTTGTTGGAGACCAACTTTCCTTCTCCTGATAGAAGAAGGGATATAATTATAGAGGCTCTTAAATTCTTAAAAAGTTTCTTTTTAGAATATACCAGACGAGAAGAAAATTATATGATTGAAACTGAATATAGTAGTTATTATTTGCACAAACATCTGCATAGTGAATTTTTTACCTTGCTTAATACCAAGTTCGATGAAATATTGGAAGCGCGAGAGATCTCCCGCAAAGAGAGTTCAGAGATTTTCAACGTTCTGTTCGGGTGGCTGTTTCAACATCTGACAATGACTGATATGTTGATATTTAGAAATATCCCTTTGGGTGGAGGTAAGAAAATAGATCTTAACAAAAGAGATATCGAAAACACAGTTAATTCCTTAATAACCTCTTTCTTGAATCTGGATTTAAACCCGAAAATAGTCGATGAGGACTATACGCTTGACAGCGGTTCTTCTTTTACAAACTGCACAAAAATTGCATACGAGGATAATGAAGATAAGATATGTGTAGTTTCCGGTATGGAAGATACATTGCTGGAACATATTGGTGCTGTGCTTTTGGGTGATGCTACTAATTCAGTATTACAGTTGGCAACTGCGGTCTCTGGCTTTTCAATTGGGTTTTGGAGGATTTTGGCAGAAAACTTTATTAAAACTGAGGGTGCGGCTCTTGTGGAGCATAGGCTGATTTTTGAGGAAAAGGATGTAATAGAAGAATACAGACGTATGATTCCGACAGTGTCACTTCTCTTTGAATGTAAGGGTGCAGGGCACTTTTTTGTCGCAACAGATTCGAGGTATTTTATAACCTAAAAACAAATCTGATTGAAATGACGGCAGAGGGGAGACGTTAGTCTGTCAACAAAAAACTTATTGTGATAGGGAGGTATAAGCGCTATATGGGAGAGCAGGAAAGGAAAAATGATCTCGCCTTGAAAATATCAAAGTTACAGGGCGGCCAGTTGGAGGCGATTGAAGAATACATACAACAACTGACAGAGTTGCCGGACGCACAGGAGGCCATTTCTGAGAAATACCTGACCTTTTGGTGCGGGGAGCAGTTGTTTGGAATTTGTATTTCTCAGGTAATGCAGATTATTCAGGTGCCGGAGGTCACTCCCCTGCCCGATGTTTCGCATTACATGAAAGGGTTTATCTGTGTGCGGGACGAGGTGATCCCCATTATTGATTTGCGGCTTCGTATCGGAAAGCCGGAAATCGCCTATACCACCCATACCTGTGTCGTCATAGTCTCTGTGCAAAACGGGTCTTTTGGGATAGTCGTGGATTCTGTAAATGATGTGGAAACCATACCGGATGAAAATATTCATCTCCCGCTGAAACAGGATAAAGGGGCTGCTTATCTGAAAGGAATTGTAAAAACAGGCAACCCAACGCTTTTGCTGGATATGGATGAACTGCTTGAATCCGATGAAGTGGAAAGTGTTTTAGATGCGTCAAAATACACAATGGACAAAGAGTGAAGAAACGGGGGAGTTAACGTGAAAAATCTAAAAATGCGAAACAAGCTGCTGCTGGGTTCCAGTGTCCTTGTCATTATGATGGTTGTCATTGCCGCAATGTCCATTTTGGGCTTGCGGGCGCTTCATGGCCAAAATAGTACGCTGATCAACAAGACGCTTGCCAATACAAGCTATGTCTGGGAAATGCGGAGAAATCTGATTTCAGAGCAACGCTATGAGTTGATGGCCTTGGCGGATGATGACCGGCAGGCATGCCTTGAATGGCTCAATTCTGCACAGGAGGAAGTCGATAAAAACGCTGTGCTGTTGGAGACGTACAAGCAGAATTATCGCGTAGACGCTTCCAAAGTCAGCGAGTTAGAATCTTATTTTAACGCGGAAGCCGCTCCGAGAGCCGAAATGCTCGCCTTACTGAAACAGGAGACAGAAGAAGCCGACGAAGCCGCGTTTCAGATTTTCCATGATGAATTGAAACCGCTGTTGGACAAGCAGGCGGAACTTCTGGCTGATATTGGAAGCGATCAGGACGATCTGGCCATTGCGCAGGTTGCGGCGGGGCAAAGAACCTATCAGGGTACGATGATAATAACCATTGCGCTGATCGTCCTGGCTATTGTGGTGAGCGCTGCCATTGCGTTCAGACTAATCAGGCTGATAACCAGCCCGCTGCTGGAAATTGAAAATGCCGCCCGCTCTCTTTCTAACGGTGATTTTGAAACCCATATTACTTATGAAAGCAAGGACGAGATGGGAAGCACTTGCAAGAGTATGCAGGAAAGTTTCACCATTCTAAAATCTATTATCATGGACATCAATTCTGTACTGGGGGCGTTGAGCAGAGGCGACCTTTCCGTTGCTACCTCGGTTGATTTCCCCGGAGAAATGCAGGAGATTGAAACCTCGATTGCGAAACTGATTCAAAAGCTGAATCTGTCCTTCGGAGAAATCAGAGGCGCGGCGGATCAGATCAATTCGGGAGCCGAACAGGTTTCCAATGGCGCGCAGGCTTTGGCGCAAGGCGCTACGGAGCAGGCCAGCAGCGTGGAGGAGTTGGCTGCGACCATTACGGAAATCTCCCGTCAGGTGCAGACGAACTCTGAAAATGCGCAAAAGGCAAATGTGATTGCCGCTGACGCGGGCAAAGTGGCGGACATGACATTGGAGGGTATGCGCGAGATGATTGCCGCCATGCAGGAGATCATGACGACCTCTGAAAATATCGGGAAAATCATCAAGGTAATTGATGATATTGCGTTCCAGACAAATATTCTGGCACTCAACGCTGCGGTGGAGGCGGCAAGAGCGGGGTCTGCCGGAAAGGGTTTTGCCGTTGTTGCCGATGAAGTGCGGAATCTGGCCGGGAAATCGGCAGATGCGGCTAAGAGTACGACGGAACTGATTGACAGCACGATCAAAGCGGTTTCCCATGGGGAAGAAATTGCAGGAAAAGCAAATGCGGCGTTTGAGGAATTGAGCGCAAAGGTGAGCGAGGTCGTGTCCACTGTCAATATGATTTCCGAGGCTTCGACGGAACAGGCGGCTAATATCCAACAGATCACCGTCGGCGTCGATCAGATTTCTTCTGTGGTGCAGACCAACTCCGCAACGAGCGAGGAAAGCGCAGCCGCAAGCGAGGAACTTGCTGGACAGGCAAGTACGCTGGATCGTCTGGTGGCGCAATTCAAACTGGCTGATAAACCAGTCCAAAGACAGGCCAGAGAAGAACTTCCTGCGTCAGATGGAAACGGTAATCACTGGCAGGAGGCCTATCCGGTAGGTGACAAATATTGATATCTGTTCTCTTGCAGATTAAGGCATAAAATGCGCCGTTTTACTGCGACGAGCAAACCGAGGTGATGCGTATAGGTTTAGGACAATTTATGAAGCATGGCGGCCCTTATCCAAATGTAGGATAAGGGCCGCTTTTTTTGAAGCTGTGTTGAATTGCCATGAACGGATGGCACGAGTTGTCTGCATAAGTAGGGGTGCCGTCAAGATTTATGCGCAAAATTATTTGCAGGCTCCGGCTGAATGAAGTCAGCCGGCAATAGAGGCGTCGTACAGAGCCGCCTCCAAGTGCTTCATGTTCATGTA
>NZ_JBQKJR010000110.1:0-4492 GCF_052117165.1 Agathobaculum sp. LCP25S3_E8 | reverse complement strand
CGCAGTTTTCCTGCGTTCCGCTACGCTCCACTTCGGAAAACTGCGCTGTATTACCATGCTTTTCAGATTTTGGGTGTTTCCAGACTGCACATTTCTTGACATTTCCACTATGATATCGGAGCCTTGTCCTAGCATCAAGGCCGTAGTGCATTTTAGACTTGATGTCAGGGCAAGGCTCTGATGCATTGTGGACAAGGAATCAAAGGCCAATTATCATCTAAGCTGGATGATAATTGACGTCCATCTAGAATACTTAAAATACTTAAGTGATTATGCAGCAGAAGCCATGAGTTGGGCATGTGAGCAAGGTCTGATTACTGGCAAAAGTAGCACATTACTCAAGCCGCAGGACTTCGCAACGCGAGCAGAAATTGCGCTTGTTTTAACACGCTATTGCGAAATGTTTTAACGCTTCAGTCTGTAAAGGGGAATACAGCAAGGGATTTGAAATGAAAAAATGTTATTTTTTGAATCATGAAGTACATTATCTGAAAAATGAAAAGAGGGGATCGTCATAAAAACTTTGTTAAAGTACATGATTACAGCTTGTGTTGCTTTGTGCATGTATAGCCTGATGCCTCTGGCTGGTGCTGTGTATGCAGATCCATATACATTTGATGAGAGCACAGGTACCATTACAGATTGTGAGAAGTATGTTTCCGGCAGATTAGAAGTTCCATCAGAGATCAATGGACATGTGGTAACAACTATTGGCAATCAAGCATTTCGTCAATGTTATCAACTAACAGAAATTGTTTTGCCCAATACGATAACAAGGATTGATGGCTGGGCGTTTGCATATTGCGAAGGCTTGAAAAGTGTGACATTGCCATCCAGCGTGGAATATTATAGTCCCTCATTTTTTAGGTGCTCTAACATGATGGCGATTAACGTGAGCGATGCGAATCCATATTTTTGCTCGGTTGATGGAGTTTTATTCTCCAAGGATATGCAAAAACTGATTGAATATCCTTGTGGGAAAGACGGTGGTTATCAAATTCCATTTGGTGTTAAAACTATTGGAGAGGGGGCCTTCGAGTGGAGATCAAGGTTGAGCGGCATTTCCGTTCCACAAAGCGTAAAAATAATGGAGACAGGCGCTTTCTCAAAATGCTTTAATGTAACAGATATATATTACCAAGGATCAGAAGATCAATGGAATGCAATTAAAATAGGTGACTCTAATCAGTGGAATAACGCAGTAAAAATTCATTATTATATTGATTTAGGTGCAGGTAATGTAGATGATGTAGGCGACACTCCCTCTTCTTGGGCCGTTGAAGAAATTGAAAAAGCTCGTAAAAATGGGTTGATTCCAGAGAATCTGGATGAGGGATATCAAAATAATATAACTCGTCAGGAGTTTTGTCAGCTTGCGGTAAAAGTGTTGGAGGCATCCGTTGGGCGGCCTATTGATGATATCCTTGACTATCATGGTATTTTGATTAACGAATTGCAATTCGATGATACAAATGATAAAAACATTTTGGCTATGAATGCTCTTCATGTCGTATTTGGCGTTGGGGAAGGAAAATTTGAACCCAACAGAACCATTTCTCGTGAAGAAGCGGCAACTATGCTCACCCGTCTCGCAAAGGTTTTGGACGCAAGACTGCCTAATGAAGCTAAACTAACCTTTGGTGATCGGAGCGAAATTTCGGAGTGGGCGTATGACAGTGTTATCTTTGTAAGTCATGTTTCAAACAATAATGGATTCGCCATTATGGGTGGAACAGGCGATAATAAATTTAGTCCCAAAGGCACTTACACGAGGGAGCAAGCTTTCCTTTCGTTTGGCCGTCTCTTCGATGTAGTAAAAGAATGTACAATTGATAGTATTGTTGTGGAAAAGCCCATTGAGGGCTAATGCATAGCCTGACGGTGAGTATAAAAAATTTGATTTGATATAAGGGAGAAAAAGGATATGATATGTGAGATATGAAAGAATTTATCTTTTTTAGTAGAAAATGAGTTGCAAGGGGTGCGGGCAGTTGGCTGTGCTCTTGCGCTTTTGGTATTGGCGACATCGGGAATGCAGATATCAATAGCGCAGACTTGCAGGAGATGCAGGAGAATTGTTGAGCCCATGATATGGATACTAGCAAGGTCAAAACGTGCAAGTAATAATTTTGCTTCGCTTGACACCGGTGTTTTATTTGGTTCGAGGATATCGATATCCTAGTAATAAATGTTGGCCGGTTATGGTTCTTGGGTTTGAGTTTCTTGCAATCATCTATATGCAGAGTTTGATGAATATAAGAGTAAATCGGAGCAGTTCTTTGCAGTGTTAGCAGGAAATTAACCTCAGCCAGCTAAGCATTTGGTCAGAAAGCGAAAGATGTTATAGATATTGCTGAGATTCGTACAGAAATTATATGGAAAGAGCATGCAGCAACCGATCTTTACTATCATAATGGGAAAATGTATATTGCCCAATATGCAGCAGGCTGCAAAAGTGAATTTGCTGATGCGTTAATTGAATATGAATGTGCTAGTTATTGGAATTGCGATGGGAAAATGGGATGATAGGTGCAGAAATGTGAATATATGCAGCGGTGGATTAAGAATTTGAGCTGGATTTGTGCATGTTGTGGGAGAAATAAAAATAAAACGGATCAACTGTCTCTTACTTTTTCCCCTGACGATGCTGGCCGCTTTGATAGCGTGTAATGGTCAGTCTGGAGAGAAGCAAGTCCTTCGTGATGCAATGGCTGATTTGATATCGGAACTCAATGAAGGAGTTTCAAACAATTGTTAATAAATGTCGGCCTAGTCAACGACTATGCCATCACGAAAATATCATACATAATTAAAGAAGGAGTTCCAATGGCATTTTGGGATAATATTAGCCAAAAAGCATCTGAAACCACTGCAAAAGTAATGCAAAAGGCAAAGGGAATGTCTGATATTGCAAAGTTTAATCCAATGATTGCTGAGGAAGAGACACAGATTAACAATGTTTAGTATCAAATCGGCAAACTTTATTTGACCATGCATGCACATGACTACGAAGAAGAATTTGCTGGCATGATTGCTTCGCTTACGGATGCAGAAGAAAAGGTTAAAAGGTATCGCGAGCAGATTCAGGATATCAAAGGTGTCGTTCGATGTCCGCAATGCGGTGCGGAAGTACAATCTGGTTCTGCATTTTGTAGTTCATGCGGTACACCAATGCCTAAAGCTAAGCCAATAAATACAGACGATTTAGTACGTTGTGACAGTTGTGGTGCTATGGTAAAAAAGAGTGCGTTTCTGCACCTATTGTGGCAAGCTAATGGTTCAGGTAACAACAACTGAGTCAACGAACACAGCAGTGGTTGAGAATGAGACAGCAAGTGGGGGTTGTCCAAAGTGTGGTGATCCAATAGAAGCAGATGTAGCTTTTTGCACGGAATGTGGATCTAAACTTTGATTACATCATATGGGCGGCATATATAAATGGCCTTTTGTGGAAAATGCGGTGCAAAGTTAGAGGGAGGCAAATTCTATCCTTCCTGTGGCGCGCCTGTGGAACTAGAGCAAAGCGAGACTACGACCATAACTGCTGGCCCAGCACAAAAATCAAATATGTGGATAAAAGTTTCAGTTGCGGTGAAGAGAAGGCAACCAAACATTATGAAAACTTGCTCGGAATGATGGTTTTTGTTTGTGACGATTGCTACGAAGGTCTACAGTAATTATACATATAGGAAGGGATAACAAATGAAGAAGTATAAAAAAGTTGTAGTCAGCATGCTGAGTCTCATGATTCTTGCTGTGGCGCTGATAGGTTGTAGTTCAAAATCCGCATCTGATTTAATAGTGGGCCAATGGATTGTACCGGGTGAAGAGGATCGTGCAGGAACGACGTCGGATTTGGTAGCCTTGGAATTTTTCAGCGATGGAACATATGTCTCAAATCGTAGCAATTATTCAGGTGGTTATTCTATCGATGACGATAGGATAAAGCTTGATGGTGTCTTAGCTGAGCCTTTGACATTTACCTTTGAATTAAACGAAGATACTTTGATATTTTATTATGATGATGGCGAGGTTATGAATGAATATCAAAGAGTTGAGTAAGCAATTTTGCATCGCCCCATTGAATTAAAAGAAAGAAGGTTGAAAATGTTAAGGATTAAATTAGGTATTTCAGTGGGAATGTTAGGCGCAGAGATTTATTTTTAGCGGCTATATAGTGGCTGCCTCATAGCAGAATACATACTCATCTTTGAAGAAAATAGTTGGCTGAAGAAGAGCAACAAAAGGCGGTGGATCAGTTTCCATTGCCTTTTGTTTCAGATTAAAGGATTAGGAGGCAAATATGCGAAGGGCAAAAGAGAAGAATCGACGATTCCATGAATTTGCAGCCATGATAATAATTTTTTTCATATTGGTATTATTGGTCAGGTAGAATAAGTTTCGCAAAAACAAAAAAGACATGGTTTGCAGATCTTTGGTAGAATGAAGTCGCGACACACCATTCGAAAGGAGACAGCAAACCATGTCCGAG
>NZ_JBQKJR010000109.1:0-4561 GCF_052117165.1 Agathobaculum sp. LCP25S3_E8 | reverse complement strand
CTTAAATTCTTTGCTGTAACGTTTCATTGCGATCCCCTCCGTCTCTGTTCGTTCAGTTTAACAGATTTTTGGGGAATTTGCGACTGCACTTACAGGGTACTACTCCAAAATATTACTTGGCATGGTTGCCACAATTGTAATGGGTATGTTGGTCATCGGCATTGTCAGTATTGCAATGAGCCTGCAAAGCTCGAATTCTATGTTGCAGACTGCAATGCAGGGTACAGCGGAAATCGCTGCGAGCCGCGTGGAATACGAGTTGCGTTCTTATATTGAGATTGCAAGCACTGCTGGTCAGAGCGATGTTCTGAGTAACAATGATGTTTCTGTGGCAGAAAAAGAAACGTACATCAACCAGATGGCGAAAAATTACAATATGACACGTGGCAATCTACTTGATTTGCAAGGTAATAGCTATTTTGATGGCAATAATTACTCGGATCGCGAGTATTTCCAGCGTGCCAAGAATGGCGAGAGCTTTGTTTCGACGCCGACAGTAAGCAAGGTAACGGGAGAGCTTTCTATTCTTGTAGCAGCACCGGTCTATCAGGACGGAGATAGCAGCAAGCCGATTGTCGGTGTTGTCTGCTTTGTTCCGCAGGAAACTTTCCTCAACGATATTATGACTTCCATCCACGTCAGCGCAAATAGTGAAGCATTTATGCTGGATAAGACAGGCACTACCATTGCTGACATCACAATGGATACCGTGGGTAATCAGAACATTGAGGAAGAAGCTAAGTCGGATTCCTCGCTGAAGCAGCTTGCTATTTATGCTGCCGATATGCGGGCAGGCAACAGCGGTGTAGGTGAGTATAAGATTAGTGGTACTACGAAGTTGCTTGCTTATGCCCCGATTAATAATACGGATGGTTGGAGTTTGGGTGTTGCTGCTCCGGAAACAGACTTCATGGGTGCGGTTTATACTGCGGCAATTATTATTGGCATTCTGATTGTTGTGGTCGTTCTAATTGGTGTATTCATTGCGATTCGCTTGGCAACGTCGATTGGCAAGCCGATTCAGCTTTGTGCTGAACGCATTCATAAGTTGAGTGAGGGCGATCTTTCTTCGCCTGTCCCTGAAATTCATTCCAAGGACGAAACGGGAAGACTGGCAGAACAGACAGCGAGCATTGTCAAAAATCTGCAGGATCTGATTGGTGATATTGGCTATTTGCTAGGTGAGATGGCGCGTGGCAACTTTAATGTTCGCTCTCGTGATTATAACTATTACATTGGTGACTATGAGCAGCTGTTGCAGCATGTGCGTGGCATCAATAAGGAGTTAAGCAATACGTTGGCGCAAATCAATACCGCGTCCGTACAGGTATCTGCGGGTGCGGAGCAGGTTTCCTCTGGTGCACAGTCGCTGGCACAGGGCGCGACCGAACAGGCCAGTGCGGTTCAGGAACTTTCGGCAACGATTAACGATATTTCAAGTGACAGCCAGCGCACCGCTCAACTTGCGTTGCAGGCGAAAAGCGCAGCGGATAACACAGGTGCAGAATTGCAGGCAAGCAGTGAATATATTGCAACGCTTGGCACCGCCATGGGCAATATTTCCGAGTCTTCGCAGGAAATCAGCAAGATCATTTCTACCATCGAAAATATTGCGTTCCAGACCAATATTCTGGCACTCAATGCAGCGGTTGAGGCTGCGCGTGCAGGCGCTGCTGGCAAGGGCTTTGCGGTTGTTGCGGATGAGGTTCGTAACTTGGCACATAAGTCGGATCAGGCAGCTAAGGCAACGAAGGATCTGATTGAGAAGTCTATCGATGCAGTTAACGAAGGCGTTAACATGATGCAGAAGGTAAGCGAAGCGGTTGGCAGCGTAATGGAATCGGCAAGCGTCGCAGTATCCGGTATGGATGAGGTTGCGGATGCGGTTCAGCGCGAGACAGATTCGATTGTCCAGATTACGCAGGGCATCGACCAGATTTCCAGCGTTGTTCAGACGAACTCTGCAACTGCGGAAGAGTCCGCGGCAGCAAGCGAGGAGTTGTCTGGTCAGTCTGAGATGCTCAAATCTCTGATTGGCGGTTTCCAGCTGCGGCAGGAATAAGTTCATAGATACAATACAACCCCCACCAAATACAGGTGGGGGTTGTCGGTTTTTATCCTTATTTTTATCTTAGTTTGGACGATATATTTATATATGTTTTCGGGATAGGAAGGAGATGGCGTACTGAGATGAAACGGGGCTGGAAAAGGTTATTGGCGCTGACTTTGTCCGCGCTTATTATGCTCCCGTCTGTGGCTCTGACTGCTGATGCGGGAGACGAACAGGAAAAAAAAAGTGGCGTGACAGTCGCAATACCGGTGAGAAATACATTTACCGTAGAACCTACGGAAGAGTCCACTTTTATTGCATCCGGCGGGAAGCAGGATTTTAAGATCACGCTAAACGTGGGGCGTAGACTGGATAACGTTACTTTTACTGTGGAGGGAGCTTTGCCCGCGCAGCAGGAGGAAGTTAAGCTGGACAGCACACATCTGGAGGATACGGCCAAAGGGGTTTCCATCAAAATGGACGCATGGCCGGAACGTTCGCGTAGCTTTATCCTGACGGTTTCTGCAGACAAAACGGTTGTAGGGCAGTTAGATGCCGATATTAGTTGTCAAAGTACGATTCAAGAATATGATATGCGCATTCATGAGGAAACTGGGAATGCGAGAGTGAACGGCAATGAAAGCGGTAAAGTTTCGCGCGGAAAAAATATTTCGCTCAGTGTTGTGCCGGAGGATGGATATCGGTTAAGCAGCTTGATTGTCCAATATGGTACAATAAAGGAAACACTGACAGCTGGTAATTCAGATTGGAATGGCTTGAATGTGACGTGGAATGCGGAAGGGGAAAGTACGGTTTCGGGAGAGCTGTATGATAATCTGGACGTAGAAGCTGTTGTGGAAGAAATTCCGATTATGTATAAGCTGACCGTTGACGTGGATGATGGTCTTGAACTGGATCGGCCAAGCAGCCGAGTAACCAGTGTTGGGCAAGGCGAAACCTGCGAAGTGCGTGTGAGTACGCGCCCCGGATATATCATCAGCGACTGCACAGTGGCTTACGGGAAAAGCTATGCAAGCTGGGCAACGGGACAGACTTTCCTGACAATGGGCAATGATCGTGTACAGGTACATGAAAAAGCCGGTGAGGTTTGGTTTTTCCTGCCGGAGATGTATGTGGATACTGTTGTGACTTTCTCAACATCTTACGATGAAAATAATATCCCGATCGAGACGGATGAAGGCACCCGCATCAATATTGACACCAATTGCGGGGAAACGGTAGCGCGTGGAGACGATGTCGAGTTTTACGTCAGCACAACCTCGGACCGTTATTCGGTGCAGAAAATTACGCTGACCGTGGGTGACAGCTCGGGTTCAGCTGATCCGTCGGATGGCGAAATACGCGTTGGCCGCAAGAACTATGAGATTGAGGATGTGGGCGGCGGAGAATATGTGGTATACGTCGATAATGTGACGGAGCCGGTAAAGTTGTCCGCGACGTCGTCCGGATCGAGTTCGGTTTCCAGACCGTATCTAACTATCAATTCTTCCAGCCATATGAAGATTACCAAGAGTGTTTCCTCAAGCAGAATTGATGCAGGGGACGATGTAACCTTCTACTTTACCCCGGATACCAACTATCAAATTGACGAAATTACTGTCAAAATGGGGGATAACAGCCGTACTGTAGGGGCGGAAAAAACTTCAATCCGTGTTGGAAGCACTACCTATCAGATGAGCCGCAATTCAAACGGTGTCGTATCAGTCTATTTGACCGATATTGACCAAAATGTGACGGTTTCGGGACGGGCATATTATTCCAAAGATCCGGTAACGCCAACCAATACGATTCGCCTGAATACATCTAGCCGCAGCGCGTTTATGAATGGTTATTCCGATGGGACATTCCGACCGGAAAACTTTATGACGCGTGCGGAAGCTGTTGTCATGCTTTATCGGATGTGTACCGTCAATATCGAAAACAACTATTCAACGAGCGTATTTAGTGATGTGCCGCTGGGGATGTGGTGTACGCAAGAAGTGAACGCTTTTGCGCGGGCAGGCATTATCGATCAGACAACGTACTTCTATCCGGATCAGTATATCACACGCGGTGAACTGACGGAGATGCTCTATCGTTTGTCTGGTTCACCAAGTGTGGGCAGCAGTGTGACGCGGTTTAGTGATGTCAGCGGGACGTCAAACAGTAGTGCCATTCGCTATGCAACATCAGCCGGTTGGATCAATGGTTATCCGGATGGTACCTTCCGGCCATACGCCTACATTGCGCGCAGCGAAGTTGCCACAATGATGACCCGAGTATTGAATCGTTCGTCGGGTGGAGGAGGCATCTCTTATAAGGATGTTCCCTATACATATTGGGCGTATCGCTATATTCAGCTTGCATCTTCCTATGTATAATAGAAAAACGGATTCGGCTTTAGGCCATGTTTGAAAAACAAAAGTTGCACAAACGGATATGATTTAGTAAACTATTGATATGGGAACGAAACGATATGAACTCACAGAAAGTGAATGGAATCGAATCAAA
>NZ_JBQKJR010000108.1:0-5012 GCF_052117165.1 Agathobaculum sp. LCP25S3_E8 | reverse complement strand
AACCTTGTTGCTTATGGGGGATTTCTGTATGTTCTTTTGGGGTGTGCTAAGTCCCGTATAAGCGTGGTGTTGTTATGTTTGGTGTGGTATCTTTAACTATGGGAAACTCCTCGTTCCCATTTACTGATGGCCTTATCTGTTACATGGAGCTTAGAGGCCAGCTCTGCCTGCGTCATTTCTTTTTCCTTCCGAATCTCGGCAATGAACTGTCCCAGTTTCTTCGCGTCCATAGAATCTCTTCATTCTCCGCACCTCCTTACTCTACGGTAAACACGGCATAATAGTTGTACTCATCATAATCAGCACCGGCCCGAAAGTCCATGATTTCCTTTCCAATTCGATACTGACCGGTAGGTAACGAACCGTACAGGGTCTCCCAGCTCACGCTCCATTCCACACGCTTGTTTCTGGGGATGGACCATGCCTCCATAGTCCAGAAAACATCCTCCATATCGTCTTTTACGGGAAACCAGTTGCCCTCGCTGTAGACCTCAAGCCAGAAGCGGCTGCCAGTCTGGAGTTCTCCGGAGGGTGCGCCTCCGGATTGGGCGCAGACCAGTGTGAGTCCATTGGGTGTCACATCCTCCGCAGTCAGCGTCACGCCGAGCGGAGAAGTGCAGAAGGAATAATACTGCGCACCGCCGAACTCCTCAAATCGAGTCCACTTGGCGAACACTTCGTAAATGTGTCCGCCCTCCAGAAGTGTGATTTTCTCCCCGGAAACAGGTACGGCAATCGCTTCGTCCACAGCATCCAGATTTCCCCACAGGGAAACAGGCCATGCCTTTACGGTGATTTCGTCCGGTGCAGTATCAAACACCAGCCATACCTCGCCCTCCACCGCAGGGAGAACAGGCATATACTCTTTGGCATCCAGCGGGTGCATACTGTCCGCTTCAATTCCTGTAGAGATGCCGTCAGGATTCATGTATTGCCAGGAAGATGTACCCTTCAGAGCCCGCACGCTCTGACCATCATGCTGAACGGACAGCCCAGGAGCCGACTTGTAGAATAATGGCTCAACAGGTGCATTATGGTCAGCACCGTCTTCCGGCTGCATCGGGCCAGCAGACACCGTCATGTCTACCAACTGAGCCAGATAATCAAGATCAACACCGCCATTTACATCCTGATAGGCTGTTGCTCCAACAACCACCCACGGAGATGAACCATAAGGCAAAGAGAGCTTGGCAATCTCGTTTCCGTCCGCATCCTTAAACCAGAAGTCATAGCCATTGATGGACGGCTCAGTATATTTCATCTCTTTCAGTTTCAGGGAATTGAACATCTCCACGATGGTCGCAACATCCTCACCGTCCACGACGATTTTGGCAAATGGCTCTGTCGAGTTATTATCGTAGGCGTGGAGCTCAACAGAAGCTGTACCAGAGAGGTCATAGGGCATCTTGGAGCCGCAGGCCGTCAGGCAAAGAAGAAGGCTCAACGAGAGAACAAGTATTGAAATCAGTTTTTTCATCACTTTACCTCCAATCCTCACTCACCGTAGACGATCAGCAGCGTCACGCCGTTTTCATCCATATACACGCTCTGGCAGTTGCCCAGAGTATTTGCAGTCGAATATGTGACCTCCCAGACCTTCGCCGCCTCGTCATAATTGACGTTCACCGTATCGTATTCGATGGTGCATTCGTTCAGAGCCTGCGTCATAACATCCCAAATCCTGCTGATAGGAGCAAACTCGGTATTCACGAAACCTTCGCTCTTTACGCCAGAGTCACCAGACTTGAATGTGGCCGTTACCTCGGCATAGGAGAAACTCCCCGGCTGCTCCAGATGCAGATCCACAGGCATACCTTTGGACGTAGCAATATCTTTGATGACCTGCATATCCTCCGCGGGGATCTCTGCGAACTGCTGACTGAAATAAATCACATTGTACTCATAGGAGAAATAGTACAGCTTCTTATCACCGGCAAACTCAATGTGTCCGTCAAAGGAATAGGCCAGACGGTCAACAAGGGCATCGTTTACCCATGTGTCCACATCATCAATAATTTTCCTCAGTTCCTCTGCCTGCTTCTTGGAGATAGACGAGCAGTGGTAATCAACAGGGTCCGTGCCTTCGCGTGTGGGCTCCGCATAGAACGAAATCGTTCCACCGCCAGCGCCAGCATCCTCATCCTTCGGCGTACACAGGTACCATTCATTCTCATAGAGGACTGCAATGCCGCCCTCCACTCTGGCGTAGGGCAGATTTAGCTCCCTGCTGAAATTAGTCTCGCCATCCTTTTCGGGATAGGTATCCGTATAGGAGTTGGTGTACCCGATGATGGCGCTCTCGTCAATTTCAGCAGGCATGGCAGCAGCTGACTTCAGGTAAATAGTGCCCTCTGCCATGATCGCGGCCGGGTAGTCCGTTTCCGTGTGGGGACCGCATCCTGCCAACGCAAGAACGCAGGCGATTGCCAGGAGCAGCGCAATATATCTTTTCATCTTCGAGTGACCTCCTTCCGGAACAGGTGTAAAACCTCTATTATAATAGACGCAAAAAATGCCGAAATGTTCCAGACAACAGGTGTGCGAATGAAAGCGCAACGGCGATCCGGCGCTGTAAAAAGTGCCAGATCGCCGTCAATTTTGCTTTTCTACCTACAGTTTACTCTATTGTAGTAACATAATCAAGATGGGGATTGTGAACATTCATTCCTGCGCTTCGGGGGATTTAACTTCCAGATAGTAATGGGGTTTATTCAAATCAAGAACCACCTCTTTGATACCGTTTGCAAGGTCAAAACCAAAGTTCTGTCGAACGATTTCAATTTGCCCACGATCTTCCAAACAAGCTGTCTGCTGCGTAAATGCCAGATTACTACCAAGCGCTGTTACAAGGTCATATCCACTAACTCCCTTGTTTTCAGATGCGGCACAATGGAAATCAAAACTCGGTTCTTTTTCATAGGTTGCGTTGAGTGTTATGCTTTCGCCTGCGGGAATTGTAATTTCAGCTTCGATCCAGCACACGCGGCTTACACCTACTACATCCAGGTTTTCAATGCTTCCGCCGTCATAGCGTTCCATCTGGTTTTCAGAGAGAATACCGTACTCTACCAGATGCTCTTTCAGCAGGCCATAATACAATTCAAAACCATATTCAGCCTCTAATTCAAAATAATTATTTGCGTCAATGATTTCTTGGTAGTTGTAATTTGCTGCCTGTCTAAGTGCTTCCTCCAAGTTAGTTTCAGTACGGTTGATCGCAACACCGGCTTCAACCGTTTTCTTGGTATCCCAACCACCAGTAACATATCCCTGGTACTGAAGGTTTTGAATATCGTCTCCGATTACGATGAGGTAATACGGAGTGCCATATCCTCGTTCCCATTCTTCGCGGATAGAGAAACTTTTGCCCATGACCCCATTATCGCTGTCATAATAGCCACCGTTGAAGTTATAGGAAAGCACCTTGGACTTATCAAAGTCCATTTCAAACATGACTCGGATCGTCGGATTGGGAATGCCTGCATCATCATTCTCTTCCGGTCCCCACGCATCCGTAAACTCATAAACCGTTACAGGAATATGGGACAAGTCAATATAACCGCCTAACGCTTTCTGGAGATATGTTCCGTCGGAGAGCAAGCCCTGGTAGCCCTCCCAGCTTTCAAATCCCTGCAAATTCAAAGAGCCGGGATTTTCTCCAGTCTCTGCCCAGTTTTCCCAAGCACCTTGGAAACCACCGGCATAAGTTCCGACATACAGCGTTGTATCCAGTATTTCGTTTCCAATAGTGAGGGTTGGGCGGGTTTCATCTAAACCGCGGAGGTTTGATGCAAACGGATATAACACTTGAATTGTTTGTTCCGTTGGGCTCTCGTTTGTAAGCACGTAGGAATCTGTAATGATGATGTTGCCCGAACTTTGATAATAACCACCATCGGGATACCACTCGTTATATTCATCCAGAGCTTCCTGACGCTCCGCTTCGGTGATGTTTGTAAGAGCGGCAGCCTGTTCCTCGTTGGATACCCACACAGGCATCCACGGAGCAAAGTCCATAGTGATGTTTCGCCCGGCAGATATAGTACTGTTTTCGTCGCGCAGTGTCAGAGGAAATACTGGTCCTGCATAGGACATAAATACGCTTCCCTCATCATGGCCCTCTCCTACTGCGCTGCTTCCCGGAGCAGAGTTTCCGCCCATTCTTGGCAGCAGATAACTTCCAATTCCAACCACAACAACCAGGCAGGCCGCAATCGCCGAAGACCATTTTGCCCATCGGGGCATTGCCTTTTTCTTTGCGCTTTTTGCATCTCTGATATGCTCATCGGCAGCTTCACCGATAATATCGATCAAATCATTGGATTTCATTTAGTAGCCCTCCTTTTCAAGCACCGTCCGGAGCTTTGCTCTTGTCCGATGCAGCATGGATGCGACCTTGCTCTGGGAGAAGCCGAACTGCTGGGCAATGGACTGGATAGAATCCATATACCAGTACCGGCAGAGAAACACCCGGCGCTCCGTGGTAGGAAGCGTGTTCAGAAAACCATTGAACAGCTTGGCCAGCTCCCGGCGCTGGATCTCATCCTCCACACTGCCGGAGCCGGAAACGCAGTCCTCCAGCTCATCCAGGGCAAGAGCCAGTTCACCGCCGCCACGCTTTTCAGCGTTCAGTTTTCTCCAATGGTCGATGGAGATACGGCGTGTGATCTTCCCGAGGAAAGTCGAGAGGATGGAAGGGCGATGGGGCGGCATGGAGTTCCATGCGTCGTGGTATGTATCGTTGACGCACTCCTGCGCATCCTCCCGGTTGACCAGGATATTGTACGAAATGTTATTGAGGTAGCTGCCGTACTTCGAGGCGGTCTCTGTGATTGCAGTCTCGGAACGGCTCCAGTATCTTCATACCGGCCTGTACGGAAACGGCGGAGCCTTCTATCAGCTCAGAAGTGCTCTTGGAGGCATCTGCTGATTTTCCGGCAAGGCTTCGCACTTCATCGGCAACAACATACTGCCTCCGTTTCGGCAGACTTTGTAGTAATATCCCATCCCCG
>NZ_JBQKJR010000107.1:0-5237 GCF_052117165.1 Agathobaculum sp. LCP25S3_E8 | reverse complement strand
GGAAGATTGACCCCTTTCCTATCAATATTTGCTTCAAAGAGCCTGGTTTTTCGACCGGGTTCTTTTTTTGCCCTTGTGGACGCTGCGTGGACGCTTGCTCCTGTATCATAAAATCGACTGGAACAGAAAGGAAGGAATACTTATCAAAATGAAGAAAAGAATCGTGAGTCTGTTGCTCTGCGTTGCTATGCTATACTCGCTCCTGCCGTTTTCGGCTTTTGCGGCAGACAGCGAACAGTTGAAGGATGTGGCAGATATCAAAAATGTGCTATTGTATGAGGGAACCTCACCGACTACCGGAACAAAGGTAGAGGTAGAAGAAGGCGAGTATTATCTCATCAAAAATACAAGCCAGATGCTCTTATATTATGAGTTCGACATTCGCGAAGATGCAGTACTATCGGCAGACATACCCTATTATTTGCCGATCCCCAAAGGCTTGGAGATTAGAGGGGAAGGTACAGAGTCTTTAAAGTTGACACGCGAGGATGGAGTAGAAGAGACGTTCGCCACACTGAATTGGAATTCGTCCGGTGCAGCGCTGACCTTTACCCAAGCTTTTGTAGAGAATAAGGAACAAGAAGCTACCGGAACGCATTGCTACTTTGGCTGCGTGTTTAACAAGGAAACTGCAACTAAGGTGGACGGGGAAAATAACCGCTACAAAATCGAATTGACGACCAGTACTACTGTCACGGTAGGACTTGATGAGGATGAGATTAGGGAACAGGCGGCTAAACTGGAAAAAACAGTGGAAAAGGATCCCGGTGACCCGAACCTCCTGACTTGGACGATTACCTATACGCCTTACAAGAACACGGAAAAGACTGAATTTCAAATCCGTGATACGCTGGGTGAGGGGATGAGCCCCGCATTTTTAAATGCCGATGGGACTATCGATTCCAACGAAGTGACTGTCAAGCGGGGTGGCACAGAAATCAGCACCGCTAAGGTTGCATATGACAGTGGGACCAGAACCCTGACAATCTCTGATATGGGAGAAGACAAAACCAACTGGGATCAACCAATCACCATAACCTACCGGACAAAAATGGATACGGCCCTCTCTTTGCCGAAGCCTAACAGCAAGGATGCGGTCAGTCAGGGCGGGGAGCTCACCAATCAAGCTGCCCTGTGGGGGAAGGAACCGGCGGACGGCGAATTGAAGTTGCTTGACATTAAGGTAACCGCAACACATGAACTGGCTAAAACCACCTATCTATCGAAAAAGGTCGAGAAGGTAGGTGCCGATGGCCGTCTGCTCCGTTGGACAGTGACGGTAGACCGTGGGGTCATACCGACAGGGACAACAATCACCTTGACCGATACGCTGCCGGACAGTCTTGATTTAGTCACTGCGGATAGTGATCCTGCCAAAGGGCCGACATTGAATGGAACCTCGCATACGCTGACGGTAGATGCGACAACGAAATCCTTCTCTCTGACGCTGAACGATGATTCGTTCGTTAATGGCAAGGCTATTTTGGTGTATGATACCAGAGTAAAGGAAGCCTTTTACGAGAAGGGCGACGACTTAGGCGCAAACACCGCTAAAATCCATTTTGAAATTGAGGGTCTCTCTTATACCCCTACCGTGACCGTTGGGGTGGGCAAGGGTGCCGGAGTAAGCACTGCACGGCTGACCAAGGTCAATCAAGGCTTTGGCGGCAAGAGGGAAGGCTATCTTCGCAGTGCAAGGAGCAGTCAATGGAGGGTAACCATCAACCCCAACAAAGCTGATTTGTCTTATGCGGAGTTGACAGATGATTTCGGCAGTATCGGAAAGAATATTTCCTGCCAAGACGCAGACGCAGGGCATACGCGCGGTTCCTCACTGAACTGGGAGGCAATCACGGGCGTTTGGGACGGCGGCATTCAGGTGAAATTTGATGGCCAATACAGCGGAGAGGTTACCATTAAAAAACCGGACTGGACAGGAAACACCTGCTCCATTGTGGCCGATGGGACAAGCAATGTGCAAATTGGTACAGATGCGCCATTGCTCACTCTGACGGAAAACGATGGAAAGCTGAATTTCACAGTCGGCAATGTGGGTCAGACCTCCATTTCTATTACATATGTTACCAAACTCAATGACCCCTGTGCCTTTGCGGGGAACATCATACAGCATCAAAGAGTAACAAACACCGTAGCAGGAAGAATGAGACTGGGTAGTCACGAGCTTTCTGATGTGGGATTCTATGCCGTTGCAGATATCTCCAGTAAAATTCTGGAAAAAGGAAAACCGGTATATGATTATGCAACAGGACAGATCCAGTGGACGGTTACGGTGAACGAGAGCGGGATGCCTCTGAGCAATCTGGTTCTTACGGATACGCTGGCGGATGGTCTGACCTATGTAGATGGTTCCTTGCAGGTGAACGGGGCAACTCCGACCACAGCTATCACGGCAACGCAAAGCGGACAGCTTTTGACCATCAGATTGGGCGATATTTCCGCAAAAACTACGGTCTCATTCCGGACAAGCATTGACCCGAATAAGCTGGGCTTTGACAAAGGAAACGATGTTTCTCTGAGCAACAGCATTGAGATGACAGGAAAGGCGTTTGAAGAGGAATTTAAACCGGTATCCTCTACTGTCAAGCAGACCATTTCCAACCATGGCCTTGATAAGTCCGGTAAGCTGAATAAGGAGGACGAACAGATTGCATACACGGTAACCATTAACCCGTTCCATATACCGTTGAGCAATGCATCTGTGACGGATACACTGCCGAAAGGTCTGCGGCTGGATCCGGATACCGTCAAGCTTCATAAAGCCACTCTGAGCGGCAATACAGGAGATGGCGGCAAGGGAGCACCTACTGCTACCAAGGGTACGGAGGTGACAGATGGTTGGAGTTTTACCACCAATGCGGCGGATAATTCCTTCACTGTGAAGCTGCCGGACGGAAACGATGCCTATGTGCTGACCTATGCGGCGGATATTCTGGACATGACTCAGAACCAGAATTATTCCAATAAAATCGTCTTCAGCACAAGCGGCGGTACTGCTACCATGGGCGGCGAGAAACAAAACTCCGTGACTGCAGGCGGCGGAGGCGGCGGAGGCGGCGGTGTGGCTTCTCAAAAAAAGGGCAGCTTGACGCTGACGAAGCAGGGGGAGAACGGGACTGCGCTTTCCGGCGTGACCTTTACCCTGTATCTGTGGGACAAGGATAATAACAGGCGTGACATGGCGTTCAGTCAGGATGTGACGGACAGCGATGGTAAAATCACCTTCAAGGCGTTAAAGCTGAATAAATCCTATGAGCTGGTGGAAACTACTCCTGCCGGTTATCAGGCGGGTTATAAGCTTGTGGGTACAATGCCGGCCGGTGTTACGAAAAATGCAGACGGAAATCTTGTACTTACTCCTACAGCTACTGCGAAGCAGATTGCATTGACACTGAAAAATGAGCTTATTACTGTGAAAACCGCCGGTAAACTGACCGTTATCAAACAGGATAGAGGAAATTCCCAGCCTTTGGCTGGTGCGAGATTTGCACTGTATGACAACGAATTATGCACGGGGTCCCCTCTTGCGACCAAAATTACAGACGCCACCGGTCAGGCGGTCTTTGAGAATTTGGAACCGGACAAGCCCATGTGGCTTAAGGAGCTTTCGCCTCCGGCCGGTTATCGAGCGGACGGAAGTGTAAAGAAAATTCTGATTGATGCAAGTGGACCATTGAATATTACGGAAACGGTGGAAAACACCGCTCTGCCCAGCGGCGGGAGCGGTGGAATTGGCGGCGGCTCTGGAGGCGGGACGCAGTCCCCCAAGCCAAACAAGCCGAACCCCGATGCTCCGGCTGCTCCTCCCTCACAGGAGCCGCCCATTCAGCCCGATGCCCCGACCCAACAGCCAGACAGTCCGGTACAGCCCAATGTTCCGGCACAGCCTGATGCCCCAGCACAGCCCAGCGTTCTGAACACCGATGCCTCTAACCGGACAGACCGCCGGGATCCGTCGGCAGATAGGGAGAACAGCAAAACGGAGGCGGCAAAACTGCCGCAGACAGGGCAGCTCTGGTGGCCCGTCTGGCTGCTGACCGCTGTCGGCATCCTGATTCTGATCGGGGAGCTCACCACACGAAAGCGGTACGTTGGAAAACATGAAAAGTAAAGCATTGACCACGGGAGGGCTGCTGATGCTGCTGGCAGCGGCCCTCCTGACCCTGTGGAACGTCCGAGAGGGAGACCGGGCCGCACAGGCGGCGGAAACCGCGAGAAACAGCGTGGAACAGGCCGTTGCTGTGGAAACGGCGCAGACCGCGCCGCCGGAAGAAGTTGAGATTTCTCCACCGGATCCCGCGCGGCCCATGCCCACCGTGGAGGCAGACGGAAACCTCTATATCGGCACATTGGGGATACCCGGCCTTGGGTTGGAACTTCCGGTATTGAGCGAGTGGAGCGATACGCTGCTGAAAACAGCTCCCTGCCGCTACGCAGGTTCTGCCTATCTGGATAATATGGTAATAGCAGGACACAACTACCGCAGGCACTTCGGTGGTCTGCATAGCTTACAAGTCGGAGATAGTGTGTTTTTTACGGATGCTGAGGGACTGCGCCTTTCTTATACGGTCGGATTGGTGGAAAAGCTTTCGAGTACTGCGGTGGGGGAAATGATAACAGATAAATGGGATATGACGCTATTTACCTGCACTGCAAGCGGTTTGGAACGAGTGGCGATACGATGCCAGCGGATCAAAGAGGAATAGATATTTCCTACTCGCAAATTGCTTTCAGTATATAGGGCGAGTATATGAGCCAGTATTCGTGGGCGGAGATGACGCTGGCCACACTGGAAGATTGACCCCTTTCCTATCAATATTTGCTTCAAAGAGCCTGGTTTTTCGACCAGGTTCTTTTTTTCGCCCTTGTGGACGCTGCGTGGACACTTGCTCCTGTATCATAAGATCAACCGGATCAGAAAGCGAAGGATAGAAATCAGGTGATACCAACATGAAGATCATTGCAGTAGACCCGAACCCCGAAAAGCTGATGCGCCTGTCGGCGGAAATCAGAAAGAGTACACCGCCGGGTTCCTCCGTTGAGTGCTTCTGCGACCCGCTATACGCTCATCAGTATTCGTTCTATCATCCCGTTGACGCGCTGTATGCCGTCGCACGGATGGGCCCCCTGACCGGGCTGGAGCTTGCGGAGAATATGCGGTCAAGGTATCCTGCACTGCGTGTGTTCATTCTCTGGCACAACGATGCATTCCGGCAAGA
>NZ_JBQKJR010000106.1:0-5242 GCF_052117165.1 Agathobaculum sp. LCP25S3_E8 | reverse complement strand
CTTGAGCATGTGGCGTACGTCTCCCTTGCCCTGATCGTAAAAGAAACCGTGAGAAGCAGAATAAACATAGCCGAGATTCTTGGAGCGGAAAGACTTAACGATATCACAAGTCTCATCGTTCAACTCACAGAAGTCATACGGATGGGATTGGATCTCAACGCGCAGACCTTCGCGCTCAATAATCGGCAATAATTCCTCCATGGACTTGTAAAACATACCGTTGCAGATCTCCTGCTGGTTGGGATCACCCGAAAACTCGGTGTTGATGACCGGCACACCCATATTGACCGCAATCTCAATCATGCGCTTCCAGTTAGCGACTGCGTGCTGGCGCTGCTCCTCGGTCGGGCCCGACCAGCGGTAGACCACAATAAAAGACGAGATTTCCACGCCAGTTTCTCGCAGTGCGCGGCAGTACTCCTCCTCGCACTCCTTAGAAAACAGCGGATGTTTGTAAAACGGGTTGATACGCGGGTGCGGGGACTGCTCGATATACTTGTAGCCCCAGTCGGCTACCTTGTGCACATAGTCGTTAATAGACATTTGTTTAGCCAAAACGTCAACGTCAAATGCAATTTTCATATGGTTTGTCCTCCTTATTGGATGATGTTTGTTTTCTGAGCGAGCCCTTTTGATGTTTTTATTATATGACGATATATAGTATTTTCCAATGATACAATCCACTATAAAATTGCGAAATTCTGCTATTTTTTCTTGCGTATCTTATCCAAGTCTGATAAGATAGACAAAAGGAGCGTGCGTGTTATGCTAATTTCGGAAGCTGGCGTTCATCAGACATCTGAGCGCTATTTTTTACTCCATCTTCCCTTGCACGCGAACTTTTTTACTATCCAACGCGCTGTGGACATTACTTTTGTGATAGACGGTATTCATTCAGCCATCGGTCAGAAATTGCGATGGAGGGTGATCATAACCGAAATATTATGCTGTTTCTAATCAAGTCTGGTGCGATGGAACTTGAGTTAAAAGGTGTACCTGTATTGGCAGGCGCGGGACAAGTCGTGCTGTTCGACTGCCGCGAGCCGTATCGATATGCGGCGTCGGATGGACTAGAGTTTATCTGGTTGCTCTTCAACGGACTGAATGTACGTACGTTTTATCGGCGTATCTTGCAGGCACATAGTGGACGGCAGTGCTTTGCACCGGATACGGTCACGCCGGTGACGCAGGTGCTGGGTACGTTTCTGGAGGGTTGCGCTGCGGACGAACGCCCGAGCGAGGCAGTCTGTTCGCAACTGCTTCATCGGTTGCTATGCATGTTACTACTGGGCGAGGGAGAGCGCACCTCGGATAGCAGCGACCGCATTGCGCAGGCCATCCGCTTTATGAACCGGCATTTGTTTGAACCAATCAGTGTACAGGATGTGTCAGCAGAGGTAAATCTAAGCTCGTCGCACTTTTCGCGGCAGTTTAAGGCCCGCACTGGATATTCTCCGTATGAGTATATCGTGCTGCGCCGCATCGACAAAGCAAAATATCTTCTGACCTCAACCAAACAGTCTGTAGGGGAGATTGCCTATGCCACCGGCTATAATAGCGAAGAAAATTTCAGCCATAGTTTTCAAAAACATGTCGGCATTTCGCCCGGACTGTTCCGCAAATATCCGGTGTAGTTCGCTGCTCCCTCTCATATCACCGCCCAATAAACAAGGCAGGCGTATTGGATTCGATACGCCTGCCTTTTGTTGAATATGAGGATAGAATGAGCCTTGTCAGTATTTTTCCACATGCGCGCGTGACTTTAGCAGCCTTTTTGATGTTCTCTAAGTTAGAGAGTTTGCAATAGTCGGGGCAGAACACCTTCATCGTGCACACATTACCCGCTAAATCGATCTTTTTGAGCGTATCGGCGCATGCCTGTGATTCAGGCAGTCGCTCGGACACAGTTGCATCTCGACATTATTGTAAACTGTGCCGCAGGGCATGTTCTCCCTTGACCTGAATACACCGAATCTATGTCTGCTACAAAGCGATAGCTTGAGTTGTGTGCTTGATCAGGAGAAGTTTGAACAGGGTTATCTCTCGCCATACCTGCGTTGTGAATATGTGAAGTATAAAAAGCCTGCACAGACATTGATCTATATTGATATTGCGATCCGCTCCCTATATAACAGTGATCCGAGCGCTTTCAGTAGCAAAATTTCTCTTTTTTTGCGATTGACCAAGCCACCACGTGTGCATAATTTTGTTTTAGAATATAAATAGATAACTGACGAAATAACGGTTTTTATTATGATGTTGGATGGCTAACTAATAATTACTATTCCAACAAAAAAATTAAATTACATTTTCCAAAGCTCCAATTGTATGCTGACTCTTTTCGCTGATCCTAAATAAGAATACCAATGGCTGCATGACGATTCGTTATAGTAAAAATAGCATACGCGACAAAATGTCAACTATACAAGCGGCATCAGGCGAGATATAATAAAAATGAACTCAGGTTTTCGTATTTTTTGTTGTCATCGTATCACCGCCCGGGGGGTAGTCTGCCTATCCGGGTTGTAAACAAGAATCGGCAACCTGAATTATATGCACGTAGACCATACAGATACCCATATATGGGGCTGTATGGTCTTTTTTGTGCAAATTCAGAACGATCGGAGGAAAAACGAATGTGAGGGAAAACAGATTGATGGAGGTGCGGTATCAGGACAACGCGCAGGGCATCATGCTCACCGGCTATGCGGATACAGTGATTGCAGATCCGCAGTACAGGCTGGTCGGCATCCGCTTTGGTGGCTATCCCGAGATGGTGCAGGGCGTGTCTGCTGCGATTTGCGGCGGCGCCACGGTCACCGTATCCGCAGAGGAACAGTCGTATGTGCTTACCGCAGAACGCGGACGATATCGGAAAACGCTGACCCGTGAGGGGGCGTACACGGTAGCGACCATTCTGTGGGATGACAAAAGCGTTAGCAGGAACATGGCGGAGAATAAGAACGAGGAGAATGTAGATGAATCGGAAAGAAGAACCGAAGGAAGTCAGCCACGGGAAGCCTATTTGCTCTGCGCAGCCGGGGATCAAGATGCGTTATATCACGAAATAGACCGTGTCAGCACGCTCCCTATGATCCCGCAGTTCGCGGATTACCTGATCGCGGAGCTGCAGGCACGGAACATTCTCACCAGATGCCTTGTGCGGACGACTTACGAGCCGTTCGAAGCGTGGCAGCTTACCTGTACACCGGAAGATCAGAACATTGCCGATGTGGTGACTAGCGGCCTCAAAAGCGGCGCAATCTGCATACCTGGTACGCAAGACGGCCAAACAGACGCCTTTCGTGAGATCGGCGGCGTTGCGAGCTATCTGAATGCGTTCGGATCTGTCATTGCCGCCCGTATCCGTGGGCAGTTTGACCCTCTGTATGACCCGGCAGCAGAACCATTGTCAGAAGCCGTGCTGGAACTGAACCGCTATGTTGAACAAACGGCCGGTTACCCCTTGTATGGCGCGCAGCTTGCGGCAGCGGAAGCGCTGCGCCGCAGACTGCAGAAAGCCAAGCTAGGACTGCTGATCGCGGAATGCGGCAGCGGCAAAAGCAAGGTTGGCAGTCTGGCGTTGCAGGCGTATTTCCGGCAAAAGCAGCGGAAATGCCTGCACATCGTCCTTTGTCCATCCCACATGACAGGCAAATGGGTGCGAGAACTGGATGAAACCATTCCGAATTCGCTGTCTGCAGTTGTGCAGTCGCCGGAGGATTTCGATGCCCTCTATGCGGAATATGTCCGCGGCAGCCGAACGGTCTTTGCCGTACTCTCCAAGGAAACCGCGCGGGACGGCTATATGCGCCGCCCGGCGGTGCGCTGGAACGTGATAAAGCGCGGCTTTACCTGCTCGGACTGCGGCAGTGTGATCCAGATGGAGTTTCTGGACTGCGGTAAAAAGACGCTGGTAGACGCCACGTCCGACTATTTCCGCACCGAGACCCGCGCCAACCGCAAGTGCGAATACTGCGGCGCTGTCCTCTGGACGGCCACCACCGCGGAGGAGCAGAGCGAATGGGTACGCATCAGCCATTTGGGCTATGTCCATCGCCGGTTTGCCGGGCAGGCACTAAAAGCCTGCAAAACCGCGGCTGCGAAAAAGCAGCTGGACGAACTGGAGCAAAATCCAAACCGTTTCATGACCGCCCGCGGCGCCTGCCGCCGGTTTCCGCTCAGTACCTATATCAAAAATAAGTACAGCGGCAAAATAGACGGTTTGATCGCGGATGAGCTTCACCAGTTCGCAGCGAACAGCGGACAAGGCGACGCAATGGGCGAGCTGTTTGCCGCCGCCAAGAAGTGCATCGGCATGACGGCGACCCTGATCAACGGCTATGCATCCGGTATCTTCTACCTGCTGTACCGCACCTGTTCGCAGCTGATGCAGCAGGATGGACAAGCGTTTGCTTCCCAGTCGCGATTTGCGCAGGAATACGGTGTGATCGAGGATACCTATACGGTGACAGAGGGCGGTTACAATTCGAACCGCCGCGCGGTCAAGCGCAAGAAGCGCTCCCGCCAGCGCCCCGGGGTGTCCCCACTGGTGTACAGCCGCTTCCTGCTGGAAAGCGGCGTGTTCCTCACCCTGATGGATATGGGAAAGGAACTGCCGGAGTACGAGGAGATCCCCGTGCCGCTCTCTCTGCCGGAGAAGCAGTATCAGGCATATGAGCAGCTGGAAAAAAGCTTTCAGGAGCTTTTCAAGGATCGCAGCCGGGAAGGCCGCAAGCTGGCACAAAAGCTGCTGTCCGTTTACCTCAATCTGCTGATGGCCTATCCGGATCAGCCCTATGGGCATCAGCCGATCGTGCATCCGGTCACCGCAGACCCGATTTTGGTACCGGAGGACAGCGGTGCGCCGACGGACGAAACCGAAAAGGACGCAAGGACGCTCGACATCATTCGCACAAAGGTTGCCACCGGGGAGCGCGTGCTGCTCTACGTCAACTGGGTGCGTCTGGACAGCCGGACACGTCTAAAGCGCTTTCTCACGGATGCCGGTATCCGCACCGAGGTCATGGAGGACACTGTGCCGCCGCGGGAACGCGAGGCATGGGTGGCGGAAAAGCTCCGTCAGGGGATGCAGGTGATGATCACGAATCCTGGTCTTGTGGAAACCGGCCGTGCGTCCGTAAGGACACCTTGTTTCGTGTGATACGAAGGTGCCCGCGGACTGTTAGGAATTCTGCTGTTGGCACAGCAGCAACATAAAAGTATCAAAAAGTTGTCATCA
>NZ_JBQKJR010000105.1:0-5402 GCF_052117165.1 Agathobaculum sp. LCP25S3_E8 | reverse complement strand
CGAGATCTACTATAACCGCCTCCGACGCAATACAGCCAATGAGGAAAACCTTCCTCCGCTGCGCAAGCGCGCACGGTGGGCGCAAAATCCGGCGCAGGTTGCCTAATTGAACTCGTTGGGTGTGCGGTTTTCTTGACTATTCCAGTATAGGTCATCTGGAAATTGCTGATCATAAACGGTGTTGCAAGGCTGCTGATCCTCAAAAACACTGAGCTTAAAGCCAGAGTTTCAGATTCTTTTATAAATAACGACACAATGCTGCCCGAGAACAATTCAAATGCGATAATACATAAAACGGCAAATCCCATCCCGCTGATGCGTGCACAATTGATGACAGATTTCATCCGTTTATAATTTTTAGCGGCGTAATTATAGGCAACCAGAGGAAGCATTCCTTGGCAGAGTCCCATACCCACATTCATGGGCAGCATATTGATTTTCTTGACAAGCCCCATGGCTGCTACCGGGATGTCTCCATAGCCGGATGCCAAATTGTTGGCAGTCATATTGGATACGCAGGCAAGCAGTGACGACAATGCCGACGGAAAACCAACGAATAAAACAGGAGCAGTATATTTCATTCCTGCAGGCAAACGATGAATGGAGAGGGAAAGAACGGTATTTTTTCTCAGACGAAAGAATACCAACAGAAAATAGCATAAAGAAATCACGTTGGACAGCATGGTTGCCATTCCGGCACCGGTAACCTCCTGCCCCGCGGGCAGGATCACAAACATAAAGACGGGATCCAAAACGATGTTCAGGATACCACCCATGCCCAGTCCAAAGCTTGCTTTCTTTGCATATCCTTCGCTTCGAAGCAGCTGTGCCATCGTCATGCTGAGTGTGGAAGGAATGCCGCCAACTACAACGACCCAAATTGCATAGCTTGCAGAAAACCCGATGGTGGAATCGCTGGCACCCAACAGGCGAAGCAAAGGCTCCATGAAAACATTGCAGCCCAAGGAATATAAAAACGAGATAACAATCGCTCCATAAAAACTGAATGCACATACACGCTTTGCTTCTTCCGTTTTCTGCCTACCCAGAAGTCTGGAAATCAGACTGCCGCCGCCCACTCCAAACAGATTGGATAAAGCGGTCATGACAAAAACCAAAACATAAGCTAAGGATGCTGCCGCAATCTGATAAGGATTGTTGGTTTTCCCGATGAAATACGTATCGGACAAATTGTATATCATCGTAATGAGCTGGCTGATGATTGTCGGTATTGCAAGCGTAGCCAGTGCTTTGGGAACGGGCAAATTTTCAAATAGATCCTGATTCTCACTCATCTTGTTTGTCCCCCCCAGACTCTTTGACTGCATTTGCATTCTGCAGCGCAATTTTCAGCAGTCGATAAAATTCATCCTGCTCTGCTTGGGTCATTCCCCGCAGAAGGATCTCTTCCGTCTGAGCGGCAGTTTCTTTCAGATAGTCCTCCAGAGCCAATCCTTCTTCTGTGGGCATAATGATAATTTTTCTCGCATCATTTTGGTCTGTCTTTCGGATAATGAGGGACTTGTTCTCCAATCGCTTGAGGAGGCCCGCCATGGTAGAGGGCGAAAGGCTCAGCTGCTTCATCAGGTCGCCCGCTGAAACAGGCTGCTCTCGATGCTTTAATATGTATCGAATCACATCCGACTGGCTGGATGTGATGTCCCTTTGCTGCATTCGTTGGTTGCGCAGCCACGCTACAACATTTCCAAGCCGTACGACCATGCTCGCAGTTTTAAACTGATTGGAAGCCATCGTTTTTCCCCTCTCTCTTCTCTTATGCTATAATTATTCGCAAGCGAATATTCGCTTGCGAATAATTATAGCATAAGATTCACATAAAATCAATATTTTTGAAATACTGCATCCCCTTTCGTTTCCCCTCATAAAGTTACAAAAAGCAGCCTGTTCTTTCGAACAAGCTGCTTTCTTGATACACCCGATTTCCTCCAAACGCACAGTCTTCGGAGTCGGATCGGTTTGTTGAAACTGCTTTTTCATTGATTTTCGCTTTGAAAGTGCGGTTTTCTACTGTTTTCTGCGTATCATCGCCTGTTTTTCCAGGGATGAGCACCGCCGAAAACAGGCTGTGAATGCCAAACCAGTATGCAGCAAAGTGGATTCTTCGGCCCTAATAACGCCTGGTTAATCGCTATGGCAGTTAAAGTTGACATTAGAATTATTTTACATGGAACGCAAAAAAGCGTTGCCCAAGGTAGTTAAAGCCGGTGAACAGGCACATGCCGACCAACATCGAGACATTATCCCGCACAGCGGGCGACGCGGACGTGAGCGCCGCGACGCACAGCGGCTTGGCGATACCGTAGGCCAGCAGGTAGCACGCGGCGATGTTGACCGCGAAGCGCACGGCCTCGCCCACGCTCTTCTCCCGGCTACCGAAGGTGAAGTATTTGTTCAAGAAAAAGCTCAGAATGCTGGTCAGGATATAGTTGGCCGCGCTAGATACCCAGTAGGTGCAGTGCGCGAGGTTATACAGTCCGAACATGATCGCCATGCCGACCAGCGTATTGATCACGCCGACCAGCGTATTGATCACGCCGACCAGCAGAAATATGGCGAGCTTGCGGTCGAGCAGGCCGCGCAGCTTGTTCATCGCACGCCCTCCTCGGTCTCCCGCACCAGATAGACTGGGCGACGTTTGGCTTCCAGATAGGTTTTGGCCAGATACTGTCCGGAAATACCGATACACAGCAGCTGCACGCCGCCGAGGAACAGCATGACGCACATCGTGCTCGGCCAGCCGCCGACCGGGTCGCCGAAGGCGAGCGTCTTGACCAGCACAACCACGATGAACACGAACGCGATCAGGCAGATCAACACACCCAGCACGCTCGCCAGCGCGAGCGGCGCAGTGGAAAACGCGATAATGCCATCGAGCGAATACAGGAACAGCTTCCAGAACGACCACTTGGTCTCGCCCGCAACGCGCTCGACATTGACAAACGGCACCCATTTGGTCTTGAAGCCAACCCAACCGAAAATACCCTTGGAAAAGCGGTTATATTCGCGCATGGACAGGATCGCGTCCACCATTGCGCGGCGCATCAGACGGTAGTCGCGCGCGCCGTCGACAATGTCGGCGTCCGAAATGCGGTTGATGAGCTTATAGAACATGCGCGCGAAGAACGAGCGGACCGGTGGTTCGCCCTCGCGCGTGGTTCGGCGGGTGGCGGCGCAGTCGTAACCCTCCTCGGTCACAGCTTTGTAAAGCTCGGGCAAAAGCGACGGCGGATCCTGCAGGTCGGCGTCCATGGTGGCGACAAAGTCGCCCGTCGCGGCGTCAAGCCCAGCCAGTATGCCAGCCTCTTTGCCAAAATTGCGCGAAAACGAGACAAAGCGCACGCGCTTGTCCTGTGCGGCTAGACGGCGCAGCGTGGGCAACGTGTCGTCCTTCGATCCGTCATCGATGAACACGAATTCAAACTCCGCATCGTCCATCTCGCCCGCTACGCGGGTAATCTCCTGATAAAAGAGTGGCAGCGCGGCCTGCTCGTTATAGCAGGGCACAACGATCGAGATTTTAGGCATGGTTTTTCTCCTTTCCAAGCAGTCGGTCGAGGCCGAGCGATGCGCCGCAGAACAGGAACAGCTGCGGCAGATAGGCATAGCGCGGCTGCACTTCGATCAGCAGGAACGCGCAGAATGCAGCGAACACAACGAACAGCGGAAGATAGGCCGCGGGCGTGCGGCACGGACGGTACAACCCGAAGGCTGCCAGCAGCAGCGCGGCATAGAACAGCAGCCGGTCCATTTGCCGGATGTTGTTATAGATCAGCGTCAGCCAATCATGTAGCTGCAGATGGCCGAACGCCCAGTTCAGTGCGTCATCGCACCAGAGTAACTTGCATTTATGTACCGCATGCAGCAGCAGTGCTTTCGGCCCGGCAGACAGGCGCTCGGAGAGCAGTTCATTCTGCATTTGGTAGGTCGCTTCCGCCGGATGACCGGTTTCGTCAAATGTGGGAGCCAGTTGATTCCAGTCACTCTGGGAATAGCCTCCCTCTGTATCAAAATTCAGTCCGGTAAGGAATTTCCAGGCGGGATAACCGTTTGCCGTGCCGTTTTCATTCAGTCCGGACGCGCGTACGGCGGCATCCGCGCCCACGCTGACCGCTCCATAGACCACCAGCAGCGCTGCCATGCCGCACAGGATGCGCTTGAACGTCTCCGGCCGACGCAGCACAGTGAAAACTGCGTACGCCAGCACAGCGACCACCAAGATAATTCCCTCGCTGCGCAGCAGATTACCCGCCTGCAGCGCAAGGCCAGCAAGCGGAAAGCGCCAGAAGCCCAGCCGCGTGCAATCCTGACAGGCGACCAGCCACACGCCCAGCGTCAGAAAAAACGCCGACGCAATCTGATTGGTGAGTACGGTGGGCAAGGTCAATACAAAAGGGAACGCCGTCAGCAGCAGCATGGCAGCCTGCGCCGCGCTCTCGTGTACATGATCGCGCGCCAGGCGGTAGAGCAAGCACACCGTACCTGCGCTGAGCAATGCGCCAACGTATTTGAGCATCAGCGGATTGTTCCAAACCGCAAGGAACATTGCCTGCCAGGCGACGAACACGCTCTGATACGCCCACAGCGAAAAATACAGCTCATACTGAAACGAGGTATCGCCAGCCAGCAGGCTTTGCGCAGCCCCAAACATGAGTCCGAAATCGCTGATGATCGGCGGATGGAGCACCAGAAGGATCGCCACACGCAGCAGCAAACCGCCGATCAACAGCCAAAGCGTGAAATGCCGGATGGTTATGCGCCCGCGTACCATCCAGCCAGCGGCAGCAATGACGCACAGACCGGCAAGCCATCCGCCGAAAAGCAGGATGCCGATGGCGGCAAGAACAAAACAGATCCCAAACAGTCGTTGGATCACATGAAAAGCATGATGCATGCTATCCACCTCTTCTTCAAAAAACGAATCTACACATTAACGGATTGAAAGTAACTTGGAAAATTTAATGGGGATTCTATTCCCTGTTGTACGTTGTCCCCACTATCTGTCCACATCCGAAGTGTATCATGCAGTTTTTCGAGATTTTCCGTCAATTGACCCGAAGGAGCATGAAAAGGCCACACTCCTATGGGTGGCCTTTTTCGTTTCATAGCCTCAGCATAGGCCGAGTAATTCGCCCAACTCCATCTGCCCAAGCACGCGGCACACCTACCCGACCACGCTTTCCACGTCCTCCGCCTCGCTTTGGTATCCTCCCTGCCAGTGTTTGCGCGCCGGTTTGTGCAGCGGCGACGTGTCTTGGCATCGCGCATGACTTGAAGTGGAATAGTCAAGAAAACCGCACACCCAACGAATTCAATTAGGCAACCTGCGCCGGATTTTGCGCCCACCGTGCGCGCTTGCGCAGCGGAGGAAGGTTTTCCTCATT
>NZ_JBQKJR010000104.1:0-5616 GCF_052117165.1 Agathobaculum sp. LCP25S3_E8 | reverse complement strand
GCCGCAGTTTTCCTGCGTTCCGCTACGCTCCACTTCGGAAAACTGCGCTGTATTACCATGCTTTTCAGATTTTGGGTGTTTCCAGACTGCACATTTCTTGACATTTCCAGGCCAAGTGCTCACATCGGTGCCCAAAGCCCTTTTGCACTAATTTTGAGTACCCTAAGTGTATGCCCTCTGGCGGTTTAGGGACTGGGTAAGCCGGTAGCTTTCCCCAGAGAAAATCACAATATGGCTGTGGTGGATAAGCCGGTCAACGAGCGCCGCAGTCAGGCGGTTGTCCCCAAAGACAGTGTTCCACTGAGAGAACTCCAGGTTTGAAGTAATAATCAGGCTCTTGCGCTCGTAGCAATCGGAAATCACTTGGAACAGCAGTTCAGCGGCGTCCTTGTGCAGAGGGACGAAACCAATCTCGTCAATCACAACAAGCTCTACCTTTTTCAGCGTACCCAGGTAATTGTTCAAGGTTCCCTTGGTGTTCTTTTCCAGCAGTATGTTTGCCAACTCAGCCGCAGTAAAGAAACGGACACGCCGCCCCTCCTGGCAGGCTTTCAAAGCAATAGCCGTAGCCAGATGGGTCTTTCCCGTCCCAACGCTCCCCATAAAAATCAGGTTCTCTTTTGGGGCAAGGAACTGGAGGTCGGTCATGTATTCCTGTGGCAAGCCGCCAGGAAGTTCAATGGCGGAGTTCCACACAAAATCATCCAGTGTCTTCATCACCCGGAAACCAGCCGTCTTTACCATGCGGTTAATCCGGTTGGCCTCTCGTTCCTGTAATTCCAGCGTCAAGAGGTCGGTCACATATTGCTCGGTATTTTCGTAGGGGACGCTCCGCCAGCCTTTCGCCATGCCGCCCAGCTTCACTTGCCGCATGAGCTGTTCAATCTGTTCAGCCATGAGCCTCACCTCCCATCAGGCCATCATAGGCTGAGAGGTTTGGATTGTAGTTCAGCAATGGGGCTCCGGAGAGTTTAAGCGGATCTGGGCGGTACTCCTTCTTGGCAATCATGTAATAACACTGCCGCAGGCTGTCCACATCGGCCCGGCCATTGGCGGCTGCCATTTCCAGAGCATCATCACAGAACTCAGAGTTTCCGTCAGCAACGATTTCGCTGAGAAGTTGCAGGGCGCTCTTCCGCTCTTTTCCCTTGGTGGAAGCAAGATAATCCTGCCACCGTTGCGGCATTTGGTGGAAGAAACGGGTATGCTCAATCGCTCCTGGCTTTTTGCAGAGGGTGGACACATACTGCGTCCAGTCGTAGACCTCATCATTGGTCTTGTAGCTTCTGGGAAAGCGTCCAACCGGTCTGTGGTCGTGGTAAAACTCTACATGGTCATAGAAGATTTTGGCCTGTACTTTTTCGCCGGCCAGCATGGGAGATAGCCCGTATTTATTCGTCTCAATCGTTGCAAAGCCTGTTTTACTCACGGTAAGCGTCGTGTAGCGGAACACAGAGAAGGGATACTGCGGCAGCTCTAAAAGTGCCGCCTTGTCCTCTTCCCAAAGTTCCCGGATGGGAACCTTGTGCTTGTAGTGGAGCCGGTCAGCGTCCTTTTCGCACCACTCCAAGAGCTGTTCATTAAATTCCTCAAACGAGGTAATGACTGGGACCGGGACAAACGCATTGCGGCGGCTGTAACCAACCTTGTTCTCTACATTGCCTTTTTCGTTGCCGGAAGCCGGATTGCAAAAATCAGCTTGGAAACGGTAGTGGAGCATAAAGCGGGTAAAGCCGTCCGTAAGGACACGCTCACCATCTTTTAGTACCTGAGCAACCGCCGTGGTCATGTTGTCAAACCGCAGCCTGGGAGGGACGCCGCCAATGTGCTCAAAAATCCGCTTCATGCCTTCCAGCAGGCACTCTTGGTTTTGAGACGGGAACGCTTGCGTTACTCCGTTGTTAGAGCCGGGGAATGAGATCGTCAGCGCATAGAACGGAAAGCGTTCTCCGGTAGCGGCCCATTCGCCTTCCGCAAGGCCAAAGTCCACCTGTCCCCAGCCTTTGGGGTGCTCCAGAGGGAGATAACCGGCACTCAGAGTTTTCATGACATATTTTTTCTTGCGGACATACTTCTTCACGGTGGAATAGCAGCCAGTAAACCCATGCTCATCACACAGGCGGTGGTAAATCCGCATTACTGTATGGCGCTGTTTCCTGGGGGCCTTTCGGTCCTCCTCCAGCCATTTATCAATGATGGGGATGAAGTCTTGCAGCACCGGATAGCTCTGTGGATCAATATCCGGCAGATTGTCCTCGCTCCAGTTTTCCTGGTAGGCGTACTTGCGGACAGTCTCAAAGCTGTGGCCGGTTATGCGGCATATTTCCCGCAAACTTGCCTCTTCATTTTCGTAGAGGTCTTTGATATACTTGATTTGAGCCATTCGTAACACCTTTCTGCTACCCCCTTATGGTTATCCCACCTAAAGGGTAGCGTTTATTTCAGGTGCTGACAATGGCTCTTTTTATTTGCCATTGGGGTGTTCACTTTTTGAGTACCATTTGCTACATTTTCATTTTACCGAAAACAGCCTGTGCAAGTAAAACGCCTGTAATAATACTTGATATGAATATTGCAATGATACCTTCCCCTTTGGCATACCAACAGACATATGCCAAAAAAAACGAAGCAAAAGCAATTACTATCCACATCATCATATAGGTTCTTGGCAAGAAACCCAAAATGTAATTACAATAGAGATAATACCCTGCCAACATACTTATAAAGAAAAAGAATGTGTTAATAGCAGCTCTCAGAGGGGATTCGGAATACACAGAAATAATTGTTGCAAGCAAAATCCATATTGCCAATCGTCCAAAATAGTTTCCGATATCCAGTTGTTGTAATATGGTAGGAACTGCGCTTGAACCTGTACCGTCCATCCATTTCTGCAAAACACCAAGGACAAAGCCAAGCAGGATTATTCCTAATGTAATAGCTACTTGCCTCTTGAGAGGGACATTTTTTCTTGGTTTTCGAATCTTTTCAATAAAAGCCTTAATTCTCAACACCTCCACAAACTCAAGCTGTCGAATTATTACGCCTTATGCCCGCCAATCTGGGCATTGCGGTCTCTGGCCGTGGCGCCTTCCTCCAGGTTCATCCCCTTCAGGATAGCGTTCTTGCCAAACTTCTTCTTGATGGACAGCACCGCCTGCTGCTGTCGCTTCTCCCGTTTCAGAGCGGCGGCGTCCTCGGCCTGCTGCCGGTCTCTGGTCTCGTAGTCGGTGAACAGGTCGAGCTGTTCCACCTCCGGCTGGGCAGGAACAGAAGCCTCATCAATGACATGATTGGCGACGATGTTCAGGCGTCGAATCAGCAGGTCAGGGTCAACGATGCGGTCATAGAGCTCAGACACCGCCTGCAGGATCTCCCTGGTGGAGGAAGTGTACTTGCCGAGGTTGCCGGTGCCGTGAGCGTGCTTCGGGATCTGCCGCCCATAGTGGTCGGTGGTGACCTCGCCCTTGTAGGACTTGCTCCGCTTCGGATCAGTCAAGTTTTCAATGTCATAGCCGACCGTCAGCACGATCTGGTTGGTGACAAGCCCCTTATCTACCAAGTCCAGGACCAGAAGGTCCGCCATCTCTCGCACCACCAGCTTGGCCTTTTCAGCCGTATAGGGGTAGTGAAGAACCTGCCCAGAGCCGATGCTGTTGGACTCCGGCTTATAGGCTTTAATGTCTGCAATGGTGCAGGGCTCCCAACCCCAGGCGTGGTCGATAAGAAGCTCCGCATTCACGCCAAAGAGCTTATACAGCACTTCATCGTTCTGTACGGACTGTCGGGCCACATCGCCCATAGTGAACATCCGGTTTGCCTCCAGCTTTCGTGCATAGCCCCGGCCGACACGCCAGAAGTCGGTGAGGGGACGGTGACTCCAGAGGGTGCGGCGATAGCTCATCTCGTCCAGCTCGGCGATCCGGACGCCGTTGCGGTCAGCAGGGATGTGCTTTGCCACGATATCCATAGCGACCTTGCAGAGGTACATATTGGTACCGATGCCTGCTGTGGCCGTGATGCCGGTGGTCGCCAGAACATCCAGAATGATCTTCATTGCGAACTCTCTGGGTGTGAGCTTATAGGTGCCAAGATAGTGGGTGGCGTCGATGAACACTTCATCGATGGAGTAGACATGAATGTCTTCCGGCGCCACATACTTCAGGTACACATTGTAGATCTCCGTGCTGGTCTTCATATACTTGGCCATCTGAGGCGGGGCCACCACATAGTCGATAGCCAGTTCCGGATGGGCTTTCAGCTCGGTGTCATCGTGGGATGCCCTGGTGAAGGTGCGGCCGGGGGCCATACGCTGGCGCTGTGCGTTGGCCTGTTTGACCTGATGCACGACCTCAAAGAGCCTCGCCCGGCCGGAGATGCCGTATTGCTTCAAAGACGGAGAAACAGCAAGGCAGATCGTCTTCTCTGTGCGGCTCAGATCCGCCACCACAAGGTTGGTGGTCATGGGGTCCAAGTTCCGCTGCATACATTCAACGGATGCGTAGAACGACTTCAAATCTATTGCGATATAGGTACGCTGCATCTCCATCTGACCACCTCCTTGCTGTCACTTTATTAAGAACATTATAGCATACTAAAGTGGCGCTTGTGTAGCCGTATTGTAAATTGCAAAGGAAAGCGCAGCTCCCGTCCGGAAGCTGCGCTTAAAACATTCAATCGGCTTTAGAGTGAGAAGCCGAACTCCACGCCTGTCTTTGTGTTTCGGACAGAGCATTTACCACCGTGCAGCTCCACAATGTTCTTTGCAATAGCAAGGCCAAGCCCTGTGCCGCCACCGGAGCGGGATTCATCCACTCGATAGAAGGTGTCCCACACCTTTGCCAGCGCTTCATCGGACAGTGGATCGCTGTCATTTTCGATGGAGAATGTGGTTTTACCGCGATTGTTCTGAATCCGTACTGTGACACTACCACCGGCAGGGGTGTACTTGACTGCATTGGTCGCAAAATTCTCAACTACCTGTGCAATTCGATTCTCGTCCGCAACGATGGTGCTTTGCTCTGGGAACTCGTAGCTGATCTGCAGTTCCTTTGCCTCTGCCGCCATTTGGAGTTTCTCGAAAATGGCTTTCGTAAGATCAGCAAGTGAAAACTCATCCCGTGAGAGCTTCACTTTACCGGCTTCCAGTCTGGACAGATCCAGCATCTCCAAAACCATACCGTCTGTTCGTTCGGCTTCCGCAAGGATCACATCCACATACTTAACCTTTGGTTCCCGGACAACCGGCGCACAGAAGAATGTGTGTCTGCCTATGCGTCCCTCTACCCGTTGATTACCTATTATCTGAACCGGCTGAATGACTGGGGGCTTTGCTTCCGGCAGTGCAAGGTCTGCGGGAAATATTTTCTGGCAAAGAGCCAGCGGTATGAGCTGTGCAGCGATAAGTGCCGAAAAGCACAGGCGCTTCAAAACAAGCGGGGATTTGACGAGAGGGCAAGAGAAAATAACTATGACCTGCTTTATAAAAATGAATGCCAGAACTGGCGTAATAAGATCAACAAAGCGAAGAGGACAGCGGGATTCCCGGCTGACCAGCTGGAAGAAATGCTGACTGCTTTTGAAGCGTTCAAGAAAGAAGCATTGAAGAGAAAAAAGGCT
>NZ_JBQKJR010000103.1:0-5721 GCF_052117165.1 Agathobaculum sp. LCP25S3_E8 | reverse complement strand
TCCTTAAATTCTTTGCTGTAACGTTTCATTGCGATCCCCTCCGTCTCTGTTCGTTCAGTTTAACAGATTTTTGGGGAATTTGCGACTGCACTTACAGGGTACTACTCCAAAATGGGCGCGTGAAGAAACACCTTTCCGTACACTCGAAGAAGTTGAACTCCACCTAAGAGGTATTTCTGCGGAAAATTTATCAGCTTGGGAAAATGGAGTTGACCTACCATCGGTTACTGAAGCAAAGAAGTTGGCTCAGCTATACAAAGTACCCTTAGCGTGCTTCTATTTAAGTGCACCTCCAGAGAAAAAGGTCAGGAAATATACTGATCGCCGAACAATGAACGGCACAATTTATGTTGATACCTCGTATGAGTTGTGGTGTGAGATCGGGCGAATCATATCAAACCGTGATAAGCTACTTGAATTTGCCGATGTAGAAGAAATAGGAAGTTATCCATTACCCACATTTACATCTGATACTTCAATTAGCAATATTGCCAGCACTTTAAGGAACTTTTTAGGAATTACAACCCCGTTCAAGTATAAAAGCACATATAAAAACAATGCTTTTAATTATTTCCGAAATATATTTGAACACAAGGGAATTTTGGTTTCACAGATTTCTGGTGTTTCGATAAGTGAAATGAGAGGGTTGTCGATTTCCTACGACACTTGTCCGATTATAGCAATTAACAACCGTGATTTTGAAAGGGCTAAAGTTTTCTCTCTGTTCCATGAATTGGCGCATCTTGTGCGCCGATCTTCTTCCTTATGTTTGATCGATTTTGACGAAAGAAACGATGAGGAAGAAAAAATTTGCGATAGCATCGCAGCGGCTGTTCTTTTACCAAAGGCTGAATGCATCGAAGTTAGTAATCGGATTTATGCAAAACATAAAGAGTGGTCATCACTTTGTTTACAGGAAATAGGCGATAAGTTTGGAGTAAGTTCCGTTGTGGTTTTACGGCGTTTATATGAATTAACTCTACTTTCAAAGGTGGAGTACCTTGCAATATATAAACAACTAAACGACGAATTTGAAGCCAACAGAGAACTAATTGAGAACAGTAGAAAAGGAAAGAATATTCCAGTCTACTTCTATGTAAAGTATTTGAATCAGCAGGGCTACCTATTTCCAAGAGCTATAATGAGTGCACACGCAAATGGGAAACTGACTTATGGAGAGATGTGTAGGACTCTAAATGTAAACAGCAAACATATCGGAGATATAGAACGGGCGGTGATGTTTACATGAAAACAATTTATGTGATTGATGCCTGTGCTCTAATCAATGCCGCCCAAAATTATAATATGGCCAAAAAGTCATTTGCCCACATTTGGGAAGCTCTTGATACCATGATCCAAAATGGTGAATTGATTTCCAGTTCCGAGGTTATTGATGAACTTAAAGATGATGACCTAAAGGAATGGGCTAAAGGACATAAAGAGTGTTTTACACCTCTTACCAAAGAAGTGCAGGAAAAAACCGCAGAAGTACTGGCTCAATTCCCAACGATGATAAAAATACGAAGTAGCGGAAATTCTAATGCAGACCCATTTCTCGTTGCTACGGCTGCGGTACAAGGCGGAACAATAGTGACAGATGAAAAACTGGGCGATCACAAGACCAAGGACTATAAAATCCCAAATGTATGTCAGGCTTTAGATATTCCATATATGAACCTACATACATTTTTGGATCAAATATTAGAATAGCGCAAAGAGCCACAGATTGAGTTTAGATCTGTGGCTCTTTTTTCTTTGGGACAAATTGTCCCAAAGAAAAAAGCCGGGGAGCAGCACAAGGCCACTCCCCGACAGGTCAGAGATGCACCACCGCCGACAGCTTTTTCAGCAGATCAGACAGCGGCCCCCAAAGGTCAGCGTAGTCCCGTTGCAGCGCCTTGATCTCGTCGGGGTAAATGCCGCCGTAAGTGTTCACATGGATCGCCACTTGGTTGAGGTTGTTGGCGCACCGTCGCTGGAGGGACACCAGCTCCCGGATGTCCGAGAGATCAACATGGAGCACATAGCCATTCAAGGCCATTTTCCGCATATAGGCCCCCATGTTGGAAATGCCCGCCTCGGCCATGCGTTCCCCGATCAGCGCCTGCTCCTCCGGCGTCACCATTACATGAAGATGGACACAGCGGCGGCGTTTCTTTGTCACCGCTCCTCACGCTCCCGGCTCCTATGCTTGTTGGGGGGCTCCTTCACCTTGTCCAGTTCCTTTTCCGGGGACTGGGGCGGCAGGGCCGGGGCGTTGTTCAGCAGGCCGTCGATCATGTTGTAATTCTGCTCGGTGGACAGCTCCACGGTTTTCAGCGGGTTATCCTGTTCGTGCATAGTACCTCCTATCTCTCGTCACGGCGGGGAGCGGACTTCTTGGGGGCGGTCTGGCCCCGGTGCTCCTCGGCCTGTTTTTGGGCAGTTTTCATCTGCTGGGCAATCGGCTGTTTGTCCTCCTTGTGGGCCTTGGCTGCCGCTTGGCGCTCCACCCCATGAGCACGGGCGGCAAGCTGCTCCGGGGTGACATACTCTTTCGCCACATAGCTGCCGAAGTCGGGGTAAAACCATGTCAGCCGCCTTTGCTCCGGGACATGGTGAGCATCCTCCCATTTGCCCACCACCTGAGCCTGGGTGTCCATCTGCCGCCGGATGTCCAGATTTTCACGGGCGGGCCGCAGCTCATAGTCCCGCATTTCCCGATCCGTCAAGGGCTGGGCATAGGTGATCGCCCCCCACGCCTGAAACGCCTCACCCGGCACCTGCTGGCGGGTAAAGTAAACATCCATGTGAATCGGGCGGTTGAAGTAGCTCTTGGGATAGGTGCCGATGTCGATGGGCCGTTGGGTGGAGTAGTATTTGTAGGTTTCCTTGTCCGGGGCCTGCTCCACCTCCTGTACATGATAGCGCCGTTGATAGTCCTCGGCCCGGTTGTGCAGGTCACGCTCGGCCATACCCGGCTCGTTGTGGTAGTGGCCCCAAAAGTAGTCCCGGTGTCCGTCCTGCTCGTTGAATTGCCATGTCACATAGGGGTTTGGGGCCTTGGGGTTTTCCCCCAGTAATGTCCCTGTTTAGGTTGCCGATGTTGGTCTGTATCCCTCGTTTCTCCATCTGGCTGACCGCTGGCCCCATGTGGACGGTGGGGATTTTATCAAGCCCCTGCCGCTCATAGGAACGAAGGTCAAGGCGTTCCGGGCGGTCATTGGCTTCCAGATAGCGGTTAGCGACAGCCGCCCAGCCCTGCCGCCATATCTCGCCGTACTTCTGGTCGTTCCAGTCCACGGTGTCCTCCTTGTGGCTTTTCCAGTTCCCGGACGGGAGCCGGATACGCTCGCCGTTCTCGTCAAGGTCATAAACCTTCCGGCTCTTGGGAAGCCATTTTCCGGTTTCGTCCATTGCCCGCATGGTCAGCAGGATGTGGGCGTGGGGATTCCCGTCCCCTTTATCGTGAATGGCAAAATCGGCAATCATGCCTTTGGAAACAAAAAACTCCCGGCAATAGTCCCGGATCAGGTCGGCGTGCTGCTTCGGGGGAATTTCCCTCGGTATGGCAAGTACGATCCTGCGGGCAAGCTGGGAGTTCCATTGTTTTTCTACGGCTTCGGCAGCGTTCCACAAGGTGTTGCGGTCTGCGTATGACCGCGGGGCGTGGGGCGGCAGCATGATTTCTGTGTGGACGATCCCTCTTTTCTCGGCATAGTATTTCTGCTTCTGGTCGTACTCGGAAAACAGCCGTTCGCCGCTCTGGTAAGCTGCGGCGGCTACGGCTGACTGGCGGTTGCTGCGCTGAACGATTTTTATATCGTGGTGGGGACAGGGCATAACGGCTTCCTCCTTCCTGTGGTTAATTGGATGGGGTGGTGGTTTGCCACCTTATTTTGGGCAAAAGAAAAGCAGGAAACCGTTTCTGATTTCCTGCTCGGTGGTGCCGCTGGTGGGCGGCTGGTTATTCAGTTTTAAAAGTTCGGGTCAGGTTGGCCCGATGACGGAAAGATTGGAAAACTGGGATTTTACAGTGCCTTTTTAGGACAATTCTTTACACATTCCATGCAAAGAATGCATTCTGTTCCATTTTTTCGTTTTCTCGAATTATCTGTTACATCAACATCCATTGGGCACACACTTTTACACTTTCCGCATGATATACATTTTTCCTCATCACATTTGATACGCAATAAAGAAAAATAGCTTGCAGGTTTTAAAAATACAGTGACTGGACAGATATATTTGCAAAACGCTCGGTTATCCTTAAATGCAAAAGCAAGAACAATTCCGATTGCATAATAAAGGATATTTCCAAACAGGAAACACCAGAACATAATGCGTTCAACATTACCTACCTGAAATAAAAACAGCGAGGCTACAAAAACCAGAGATACAATAAAAGTTAAATATCGTATTCTCTCCAATTTCTTTTTGCGAGAAGTCTGTGGGATCTTGTATGGTAGAAAATCCAAAACCATTGCAGTCCAACAAGCATATCCACACCATCCTCTTCCAAAGATCAGTGGACCAAATATTTTTGCAACTGCATAATGTATTGTCGCTGCTTCAAATACCCCTGTAAACAGATAATACCAAAAGCCCTCTATCTGCATATTCTCGTTACAGATCAGCCCCAGATAAACAACCATATATAGGCCGATGAATAGTTGAACTATGCGTCTGGCATGTTTATATTCTATCTGGAAGAGCAGCAATCCAATAGCTATTACTGTACCTATATATGAGAAATTAAACAAATAAAACAGATTGTCCTTTGTCAGCCAAAGAATTACTGCTATAGCTTCAAATATCACCCAAAATCCCAGGGAGATATACCATTTCTTATTCTTAATTTTCAATTAGTTTTCCCCCGTAAATTTCCGATTTGTCATTGTTTTCATTATACTTCATCCAGCTGGGTAAGTATAGGATGATTTTGTAAACTTGCTGGACGGGAACAGCTTGCAGCGCAAGATGTTCCCGGGCGGCAAGTCCACAAAGGGGTAGCTGGCGGCAGCCAGCGCAGGGGAAGTGTAGCTTCCCCTGTGATGATTGACAGGAGCCGGAACGCTGGGGTCAATTATCCGCTTTTCGCAGGAAGCCCCCGGCAGGGCGCAACGCACCGGCTCGACCGGTGTATAGTTGCGCCCTTACTCCGTAGCCTCGTCATCGGTCATGTTGCGGACGATACAGGGCATATTGACAAACCCGGCCAGTTCGCTGGCTCTCTGGCGGCGGTGTCCGGCGATGATCTCATATCCGCCGCCCTCACGGGGCCGCACCAGCGCAGGCTGATTGACCCCAGCAGCCTTGACCGACTCCACCAGTCCCTGCATTTCAGCATCGTCCCGGACACCAAAGGGATGATTTTTGAACGGATGCAGCTCGGAAAGATTGAGATACACGATCTCCTCTTTCACGCCACGGGCAGCATCCCGAGGGGCGGGCGGCTGCTCGGTTGCAGCCGGGGCCTCTGCTTTGATGGGAGCGCCTTTCCCGGCAGGCGGTTCGCTTTGGGACATTTTGTCCCGAGGTTGCGGCTTGGCCTTGTCGGGGGCCGTCTTGTCCGCCTTGGGTGGGCGGCCCCTGCGGGGCTTGGCCGCATCCTTTGCTTTGTCCGCCTGCTTTGGAGTGATACAATAAAACCGCACACCCAAGGTGGTATAATGAAGAACAGAAAGGGTGTTGAAGATGGGACAGAAATACAGTGCAGAATACAAGGCAGACGTGCTGAAA